>NZ_JANEWH010000180.1:0-7835 GCF_028069715.1 Kluyvera sp. Awk 3
ATTTTCACGTTAGAGAGTGCTCTTTTGAATAACGCAATCAATTTCCTGATCGAGTCTGATTGATGATTATGTTAAGCTAACTATCGGCAGGGGGTTACTCGGCTCCAGATTAGGATCGCAGAGATAATTTTTTCAATATCGGCAGATATCAGCAACGAGGTGAACAAAGGCGCATTTATGCCCGAGCCAGTCCTCACAACACACTGTCCTTGTCTACACATATCGAAATAGGTGAGGATAAGCCTCCTGAAGCGTCGTTGTTTTTAAAGCGAAAGAATAATAGTTGGCCACTGAAAATCAAAACGTTCATCTTAAACATATTATTCTTGATGGTATCCGATTGATTTATTTTGGTCATACGCTGCGTTAACGCAATAAAAATGCATGAATACTGAGCGGCGATAGCGCCCGTCCTCATGCATTCTATCGCCACACAGCTCTTCAACCCATCATCGTCATGTGTTATCACCACTCCAGCGTCGTATTGCCCTTCGTGGTTTGTACAATTTCGCTGGTCGCTATCACACGCTGATAACCGAAGGTATCCGCGTATGTGGTCATGCCGGTGGTAGGATCTGCGACCGGTTTTCCCTGCGTGTCGATAGTTTTTCCCGTTCGCGTGGTCATGGTGTAAGCCGTCGTACAGCCAGAAAGAAGGCCCGTCAGCAGGATGAGCGTGAGGCAAGCGCGTTTACGCATAGTGAATCCCTGTTCAAATCATAAAACGCGAACGCTACGTGATTTCTGGCAAACAGGATGGATGATTGATGCGCTATCGTGTCGCAATGTCGATTGATGAAATCTCGCCATCGTTGTGCTTTGCAGACACCCACCCGATGTGAGCGGCGAGGCGGCCGAGACTTTCTTAATAATGGCCGGAATGCGGAATAACGGCAGCAGGTGAAGAGAGAATGCCGGCGGCACGCGATTGATTAAATAAACAGTGCAAAAATCAACCAGACTTCCACATCTGAACGCGGTTGCGCCCCTGTTTTTTTGCGATATACAACGCCTCATCCGCCAGCTGAATTAATCGTTCATAATCCGGATGGCCGCTAAACATCGCCGCGCCAATAGATAGTGATAACGAAATTTCCTCGCCGTTAGGTGCCTTCACTTTGGTTTTCTCTACGCGACTGCGGATGCGTTCGGCGGTACGCAACGTATCGTGGGCGGTGGATTCCGTCAACACGATAATAAATTCATCGCCACCATAGCGGAAAACGTAATCGCTGCTGCGTACGTTGTCATAAAATACCTGCGACACACGACGCAGAATTTCATCACCGGTATTGTGCCCCCACGTATCGTTAATGTGTTTGAACCTGTCGACATCAATCACCAGGATCGATAACGGGGTCCCCACGCGGTTGGCATGGGCGATTTCTCGCTTAAAGATAGTCGGCAGAAAACGGCGATTGAGCAGTCTTGTCAGCACATCCATCCCCACTTCGTGGCGGGATACCTCCTCAAACAACTCGCGTAGCAGCGTCGTAATTTGCGAAACGGTACTTCTGAGTTGCAGCAAAAACTTGTTGCGATGTGTCTTCGCGTTGAGTGGTTTAGTGGTGTCGTTAATAGCGGAAAGGATACCGTCAAAATCCTGTAGCAGGCGCGAAATATGCCCGACTTCGGCAATGCCGCTGAAATAGTGCCGACCTTTGTGATTAAACCACAGACCAAAATCAGACTGACTCAGCGGCAGGGTATTACCGATATCGGCATCCAGTACGACCTTGTAAATAATCTCCAGCTCCCACGACAACAACGAAGAGATTTGTCGTTCTTTTTCCTCTTCAGCGTTTTCCAGCAACGAGAAAATCCGATAATTTTCATCCTCTTTAGCCATACTGCTTTCGCTAAAGGAAAAGGCACGCGACATAACCTCCATCGCCAAATCAATACTATTGATAGCAAAGTGATAAATTTGTAATTTATCTGCCGACGGTTGCGGTCCATAAATAATGACGGGATAGAGTAATTTTTTTAATACCCGGAATCCCATTTCAACCAACTCGACAGGGATACCGATGCGAGCGTGAACTTCCGCCACGGTATGCTGAGCAGCCATCAGTCCCTCAACGTCCTCTACATTGCAGGAGAGGATATCAATAAGCCATTTCTCTAGTGCGGTCTTAAGTTGTTTCTCAACCTGCTCATTGCTGAGAAACTCTTCAGCATGGGGATCGGCAAGGACCACGCGATAAAACTCCACGCTCAACGCCTGTGCATGGGCAACGGCAATATCGGCAGCCTGTTGTCTGATGTGAGGTTCCGTTTGGTCGAGCAGCGTCAGCCACTCCTTTTTCATTCTTTGCAGATACATCTCCATAGCCCACATCCCCGCAAGATAGATAAACGAGTGGTTAACTAACTATGGTTTCACTTGTTGTAAGACACAAGAAAGGGCGCTAACTCGCCATAA
Source organism: Kluyvera sp. Awk 3 (assembly GCF_028069715.1). NCBI lineage: Bacteria > Pseudomonadati > Pseudomonadota > Gammaproteobacteria > Enterobacterales > Enterobacteriaceae > Kluyvera > Kluyvera sp. Awk 3. The sequence goes on from NZ_JANEWH010000180.1 coordinate 2,426, forward strand.
AAAAAACCGCGGTCTCTGGACTGCCCACCCAAAATGGGAAGTGGGCAAGGCAGCGCCCAATACCCTGAGCCGGAACTTCAGAGCATCGAAGGCCAACGAAAAATGGGTCACAGGTATTACGGAGCTCTCGGTGCAGGGTAAAAATCTGTCCTTGTCGCCAGTTCTCGATCTGTTTAACCGGGAGATTATCTCCTACAGCCTGTCGGAGAGGCCGATGATGGAGAACTTCTTCGGCACACTGAAATCTGCGTGTTTTGGCCTGAATAGGTTCAGCGAACTGAATGACCTGAGGAAGGCGATAGAGCACTATATCCATCACGATAACAACGAGCGGATCGGTCTGAAGTTAAAAGGCCTGAGCCCGGTAGAATACCGAACCCAAGCCCTGATAGCCGTTTAAAATGAACTGTCCAATTTTATGGGGTCAGTCCAAATTATCCTGGCTGATTCTATCATCTTACACACATAGCCTTGTAAGAAGCCCCACTCGGATCTGATTCAAATATTGTATTGGTATAGAGATCGGTTACACGACGTAGCTTTGAATTTGATATTCCAGCATCAGCAAGCCAGGCCAAGCCACCTACATCATAAACAGCAAGATTTCCGCCCCATTCATTTTTCAGTGCCCCCACAAATCTACTGCCGGAAGCGCTGGAAATATATACCTGGCTAGCTTCTGGTTGGACATAGCCATTATTGATACACAAGTTACGAGCATTATCCCAGGTTCGCTCATTTCCTACAGGAAACCAAAACCACTTTTTCGTCTGGAAAACATAGGTAATAGCGCCAATAGAGTCATGTCCATTCTTTCTCTTTCCTTTTATTTCTACGATTGAAGTACCGGCATCATCGATGAATGTTACTATCCCATCAGTAACAGTTACCCATGGCTGATTCGCTGTCCATTCATATGCTGATGCATCAACATCATCGCTAAGCGTTAACGTAAAAGAGGCGTTTTTAAAGCCGGTTTGCGGCACACCTGCTGTTGGCGAGAACTCATAACCGTTTATAGCAACTGATTTTAATGAAACAGACTTAATAGTGTACATGGAAGCGATGTGCGTTTCCCAATCCGCTAATTTAAGTCTGGCAAATCCCGAAGCCGTTCCCGATGCTGTATATACAGAAGTATAAGTCCCGTTGTTGTTATCATGCCACGCACCTGATTTCTCGATCGTATTTGCCATTGTAAGAACAATTTCATCTGCATAACCGGTAACAGCGTTTCCTGCTGCATCTTTTAGCGAAACGGTAATATTAATATCATCCCCAACGATAAAAGAAGATGCCATCTCAAGTGATGAATTTTCCCTGACAGGCTCACCTGCGCTAATGGCATAGAATGCTGAACGAATCGTTTCACTCCAGTGAGGCATCTTTAATGAGGCACGTTTCAGGGAACCTGTCGTCACGGCCTGATAAATAATGCTATAAACCCCATCTCCATGCTCCTTCCAGCCATCCGTTGATTTCAGTACTGCATTAGGAACCGAAATTGTGCTTGTAGACAGTTGATTTACTAGCGAGTCAACACGATTACCATACGAATCCTCAAGGGTCACAGTGACTGTAATATCCTCACCCGATCTGTAGGTCCCAGCGTTTGTTTCTATTGTAGATCGCTCAACTGAAACCTCTCCCGTTGAAATAACATAAGCGTTGGAGGTTACCGTCCCACCGTTCCATGTAAAAGACGCCTGATAGTTGCCTGAATTAATAGCCATTAATGGGGAAATAATTGCACCGCTACTGTCTACATACATCATGCCATCAATAGCTGTTCCCGGGACAGAGTACTCCCAGCCATCGGGGAGTTCACCCTTAATCAGATTACCCTGAGCATCCTTCATCGTGAGTTTGAGCAGCACCTTTTCACCTGCTACGTAACTCTGCTTATCGGTAATGAGCGTGGTATATACGTCATGTATAGTGCCCGCAACAAACTCGACCATTTTTTCGGTTTTATTTCCAGATGGTAAGGCTGCCGTTACCGTGAACGCTCCCGATTCTTTACTGGTCACCTCTGCGGTAGCCACCCCATCACTACCGGTGATACCCGTCAGCGCGGTAATTACGGTTTTGCTACTGTCGCCGCTTACGCCGAACGTCACGCTGGCACCGGAAACCAGGTTGCCTTCAGCATCTGTTACGGTTGCCTGCACGGTATTCTTGTCGGAACCATCCGCAACCGCACCGGACGTCACCACAAGATCGCTATCAGTAATCCGTGCGGTGGATGAGTCAGCCACAAACTCAGTCACCTTGGTCGTTTCTTTGCCTGCGACGGCTGCCGTAACCGTGAACGACCCCGCTTCTTTACTGGTCACCTCTGCGGTAGCCACCCCGTCGCTTCCCGTAATCCCCTTCAGCGTGGTGATTATCGTTTTGCTGCCATCGCCGCTTACGCCGAACGTCACGCTGGCACCGGAAACCAGGTTGCCTTCCGCATCCGTTACGATTGCCTGTACAGTATTTTTGTCGGTACCGTCAGCCAGCGCGCCGGTTCCTACAGTAAGATTATCTGCAATGATTTGGGCCGTAGAAATGTCAGCGATAAAGGTCGTGTCCATATTCCGGCTAACGTTTCCTACCGTCGCGGTAATTTTGAATTGACCGGCAAGCGTGCTGGTCATCGTGGCAGAGGCCGCGCCGTTGGTATCCGTTGTCGGCGCGCTTTCCGCAAACTTAACGGCAGCGTTATCGGCGACAAAAGACACGCTCACGCCGGGAACAAAGTTACCCTGAGCATCAGTCACAATAACCTGAACGCTGTTTGTCAGTTTGCCGTCCGCTTTCGCGCCGCTGGTGACGTGCATATTGCTGTCAGTGATGGTCGCGGTAGCGTCATCACTGACAAATTCGGTTGTCGCATTCGCAGATTTACCCGACTCGCGAACCACGGCGGTTACGGTGAATTGCCCTGCTTTCAGGCTGGTGACGGCTGCGCTCGCCAGACCGTTATTGTCGGTTTGCACCACTGACGGTGTCACAACCGCATTGCCCGCCGTGCCTGACGCGCTGATTTCAAGCGTAACATCCTTCGCCACGTTGCCGTTGCTGTCGGTCACTTTTACCGTCAGCGCATTGCTGTCAGTACCGTCTGCTTTTGCTCCGGTATCCACCGTCAGGTCGCCTGCGGCGATATGGGTTGCAGACTTATCAACGTGGAAATGGACAGTGGCTACTTTAAACGCGCGCGCCATCGAGCCGGAACGTACCGTGACGGTGGTTTCCCCTGCCCGCTCGTTGGTGACCCTCAGCGTGGTCCGGCCGTTCACATCCGTTGAGGAAGAGATATCGACCACACCATCATTATCCACATCGGCCTCTACGGTGAAGTTGGCCAGCGGATTACCGTGAACATCATGTACGACAGCCTCGATCTCGTTGGCATCAACGCCGTTCGCATGGGCATCGTTCTTCGTTACCGTAAGGGACGCGACGCTCGCGCTTTCGGTATCCGCAGTAAAGGTAACCGGCACCGTTTTGATTTTTCCGTTGTCCATCTTCACGGTCACGGTGCCTTTCTTCGCCACTTTACTGCGCAGCATCACGGCAGCCTGACCGCGCGCATCTGTGACCACGGCCAGCTGTTTGTTATGTGACTGAGTATCGGTGAACAGCGTGGCGGCAGATGCGTTTTGTGCATCATTGAGACCCTCTACGCTGAATGTCAGCGCCTGGCCCGGCACCACGGCTCCGGACGCGTCTTTTATGCTCGCGGTCAGGGTGGCAAACTGGACGTTATCCGCGATAACGGCTTCGTCCGGAGTCACAGACAGGGTCTCGATGTCGCTCTGCGCTGGCAGCACGCGAATAAGTGTTGTGGCGGTATTTGAGCGTCGCCCGTTGTTATCAATACTGACCGCAGTCAGGGTGTATTCCTGCTTCGCCGCATCAGGGGCGCTATAATTCCACGCCGGTACGCGAACTTCCAGCTCGATGGCAGACCGTTTATGCAGCGAGCCGCCCTGCTCCAGAAACGCCTGAGAAGGCGTCCATTCGGTGTCTTTCACACCGTATTTAGATTTCTGAACAGTTACCGGAATCACGATCGTTCTGGACGCTTCCGCTTCCATCACCTCCGGCAGGTCAATACGCAGAGCATCCTGCTTGCGGTACTCCAGAACAATATTGTTATTACGATCGACCAGGTCATAACGGCTTCCGATCAGGCTGCGCATTGAGGCAACCATTCCCGGATCAACCTGGTGATGCCACGGAACGCCCAGCCGGTAATTCAGCCCCAGCCCAAGACGGGTATCATTTTGCCCCGACCGCCCTTGACGCTGCTCCGCACTCAGAGTTAACAGCGGCACCGGCGTGTATTCCAGCCCGACCGTCATCGCATGCGGGTTGCTCTGACGATTATCTTTCCCAAACAGCGCAACCTCCTTCCCGTAATATTGCTCCCAGGTGAGTTTCCCACCTAGCTGCGGCACAGCAGGCAGCCAACCCTGGGTACGAATATCCCAGCCGTTAGCAGGGCGCTCTTCGTGATCCCGGACGTCGGGAGAATTTTTCCAGCTCGTCAGGCCAAAGTACCCGTTTGCACTGAGCTTCAGGAAATCTCGCCAGTATTCAGTACCGATACCCGCCCGCGCATGATCGCGAGACAGGTCGTAATCGCCAAACAGGTTGGCACCCAGCATGTAGCCAGAAGTGAAATGACGAATACCGACTCCCAGGTTAGTCTGGCTGCGATCGTCCGTACGATGTAGGCTGCCTTGGGTGAATGTCACCGTGTTGTCCCGGTCGTATACCGGAACCAGGAGATCGAGCTGTGAATTTTTGAGCGTGAAGTTTTTGTCTGCTTCCAGCTGAACGCGCGCACTCCCGAAGTTATTGAGGAATTCCTGGATTTCACTGCCGGCAGCACTGGTTGCCATCCCTCTGGCCATGGAAGCTGCGGCGTCAGAGTGTGGATTACTGGCAAGGAAGTTCCCTGCCTTAGAGGCGACGCCCGCGATGTTTTTCGCCTGCTCATTGTCGGTAGACATTGCAGACGCACTCTCGCCCCAGACGATCTCCGGTAACGGTGACGTTGGTACATCCAGCTCATCGCCAGCCTGAAGGTTGTCAAAGCCGCGGGCAAAGGTCCTCAACTGATTGAGCTTTTTCAGCGCCGCCATGCTCATGTTAAACTTTGCAGCCACGGACTCAGCCGTTTCGCCGGGCTGAAGTGTATAGACCTGCGTGTTAAGTTGCTCGCCCGCCGTCGGATTTAAGAAGCGCTTATTGCTTCCCGCTCCCGCCATAGCCGGAGTAAAGGCAACAGTAACTGGAAAAAGAAACTGGATGAGGATATTAATCCATACAAAATGACGAAAGAATCTTCGCATAAATCATTAACCTTGTTTGTACTTAAACGAATTGACTATTTATCGGATGTGCTTTTATG
>NZ_JANEWH010000181.1:0-7791 GCF_028069715.1 Kluyvera sp. Awk 3
CTTCTAAATGTTTGGTGGTTGGGAATTGAAAATCCATTATATCATAATCTCGCTCCCTTCGATCAACCGAAATCATATCAAGCCATTCTTCAAGCGTCAGTTCGGTTGCATCTATAAATCTTGTGTTCTTTTTTAATTTTCTTTTCATAGACTTTATTACTTTATTTGATGTGAAGTGTATTATCTACAAAAAAGCTCATAGGTAAAGTTATTAAGGTCACATAGTTGTCATTTTAAAGATAGGTGAAATATATTGTACACATGATGAAAATATTAAATGATATTCAGAAACAATCGAGCGTTATCTATTGAGTGACATTATATGCCTAGCCGCCTCCACCTCACTACATCCCATCTCCCGCATAATCCGCATCCGCTCGGCCTTTTCATGCTTCTCGGTCATTGCCAGCGCCAGATACAGTGCGGGCGGCACTACCCGAAACAGCGCCTCCACGCGAGGTGAGAGCACCACTCCCTCGGTATATTGCCCCGGTGACTTCGCCGCCGAGCGCAGCAGTTGCCGTTGATCCTCCGTCAGCGCCTTAAACCGGCACACCTGATCAATCTCTTCCGGCGGCATCACCAGCAATTCCCACCACTCGATCATATTGAGCAGTTTCTTCGCTTCATCGGGAAAATCCGCCAGGTTCTGCGTGGCGAGCCACAGCCAGATGCCAAGCTTACGCCACATCTTCGAGCCCTTGGTCAGAAAGCGCGCCAGCAGCGGGTTAACGGTAATGATATGCGCTTCATCGGTGATGTTAACGATGGGCCGCGCCAGATGCTGGTCGCGCTCGCCGAGGTTATTAATATGGTTAATCAGAGAGATATAGCTAATGGCAAGCTGTGCCTCATAACCTTCGCGAGCGAAAGTAGCGAGGTCTACCAAGGTGATATCCGCCTCCGGCCACATCGTGCCTTCGCGGTTAAACAGCTCGCCTTCAAACCCGGCACAGAACAGGTTGATGGATTCCGCCATTTCATACGCCCGCTGGCGGCGGGCTTCCGGCAGGCTGGTATCTCTGGAAAGGGCAAAAAGAGCGTCACGGATATCCTGGGTCAGCGTCTGTCGTTTTTCCTGATAACAAGTCTGCGCAGCAGCGATAATCGCTTGGCGGATCATCGCCCGGTCAGGTCGGGTGAGGCGCGCATCTTCTTTCGCTTCGCCTCCGGTGATCATCAGCCGGGCGGTGATCTCCATTTCGCCCAGCACGTCGCGCTGGTCGTCGCCCTCGCTCTCTTCATCCTCCGGAGGTTCAGCGTCGGTGACCGCCTGTTCCACCAGTCGCCACGCGTCACTGAACAGGGGCAGGGTGACGCCGGAACCGGGACGCAGGCTGATTTTGTTCACCGTCAGGCCGTGGGCGGCGGCGTAGTCGGCCATCAGGCCAAATGAGTTTCCGGCCTCGATGATAAACAGTCGCGGGCGGTGCAGCGCCATCAGTTGCGCGATTTTCGCGTTCAGCGTGGCGGACTTCCCCGCCCCGGTCGGGCCGAGCAGCAGCAGATGGCCGTTCTGGGCACGATCCTGCTTATTCAGCGGATCGAAGCACAGCGGTCCCCCGCCGCGGTTGAAGTAGCAAATCCCCGGATTCCCGGTACCGGTTTCTCGTCCGTAAACCGGCAGTAACCCAGCGATATGCTGGACGAAATTGAGCCGGGTATACAGCCCACGCGGATCGCGCAGGGGATCGAAGCACATCGGCAGCCAGCGTAACCAGTGGCTTAAGGGGGCCACTTCATGCTGCCCCTGTACGGGTACCAGACCGGCGTTAAGCAACAGGCTGTGCAACTGGCGCTGCTGGCGAAACAGGGTATCGGTGTCGGGTGCATGCAGGTAAAACGCCAGCGTGCTGCGGTAGAGCTTATGGCCGTCCTTCAGGTAGCTGCGCACCTCGCTGCAGTCGCGGCGGGTGTATTCCGAATCGGTATTGTCGCCAATCGCCCGGTCGGCGAGGTGGCTGATATGCTGCTCCAGCTTGTCCTGCGGATACATCACTACGGTCAGGTTCATGATGGTTCCCGCAGGCAGCAGGTCGAACAGGGCGTTGATCCCGTCGCCGCGTGCGGTTTCTCCGGTCAGCAGGCCGGGTGGCGGCGCTTTGCGCAGGCGGTCAACCACCACCACTTTATGCGGACGATTATCCAGCCACCAGACGCCGTTTTCCGCATCCGAGCGCGGTTCACTCACCAGTAGACGTTCGGCGAAGTCGGTGATGACGGGCAGGGATTCTGCTTCCGGTAAATCCAGTTGTCGCCAGAAGGCTTTTTTATCCTCAACGGGTGGCGCAGGGTTAAACCAGCGCACCAGCCAGCGATGAATGTCCTGCTCATTCTGGCGGATAGCGCTGATACCAGCAGCTTTCAGCCCGGCGGTGAGCCGTTCGCAGATATGGTTCAGGGTCTCTTCCGGGGAAGGTTCATCCGGTGAGAGTCCAGGAAGCCAGCGGTACACCACCATCCGCGTGCGCCGCCACGTCGCCCGCCAGCGGGTACGGGTGACGGTGTTATCGAGAAACAGCCCCTCATCGCGGGTGAGATTCGCCATATGGTTTGTCATCTGCGTGAGCCATTCGCGGGTAAAGGAGGAATCGCAGATTTCCGGTGCGGCGTAGGCGGCCAGCGTCTCCAGCCATGCCTCGCTGTCGTCCTCATCCTGGCAGAAAAACTGCACTACCCACGGCGCACGTTCGTGCTCATCAAAGGCATCCTGCAATGCGTCAGTGACGGTATCGCGGACCTGTTCCAGAAACGCCGTCGAGCGACCTTCGGTGCCAACGGGATTTAGCTCAAATACGGCACCTACCGAGCGGCCATCCTCCAGCAGTAGCGTCTGTGACTTCGGCAAAAATTCCACCCACGGCAGCCAGTCCACAAACGACGGGCCTTTGCGGTAGCTGGTATTCAGCGCCTGTTCGGTCAGGCCGCGACGTTCATTCATGGTGGAGTCAGGCGTTCGCCCGGCAATGCATACTGCGGGCGGGTATAGAAGGGGAACACGGTGCTGTAGCTGGGCACCGGCGTGTTGCCATTGAGGTGTGGGAGAACGTACAACACCATATCCGGGTTGGGCAGGTGCGGAAACTGGCTGCGAATGGTGTTCGCATCAGGTTGCGCCACCGGACCATCCGGCGGGCGGCGCAGTTGGGCGCGGGCATCCAGCAGGGCCGCGCTGCCGCCGCTTTGCTGCTGCCACAGGGTGAGCATACTGGCGTCGAGATCGACCGGCATCAGTTCCTCCTGCGAGGTGCTGCACCCGGCCAGTAAAAACAGCAACGTTAATATGGCGCGTATCATTCCAGACCTCCCGGCGTGCTGGCCTGCTGGTGTTTCACCTGGCGGCCTTCCGGCTCGTAGTCGATAGCCAGCGGTTCGGTGAGATGCACCGCCACCTTGTGGCCCGGCGGCACATACACCGCGTCGAACATCTGGCCGTAGTGCTGTTTCATCCAGTCGGCGGTCTCTTTTAATCCGCCGCCGATGGCCTGGCCGAGCACGTACTGACCGTTGTTGCCCGTCACTGCGCTGGTGATGCTGCCGTCCTCGACCACGGTGGTGCTTTCGCCGTTGGCGAAGGCCTGCGCCGCCGCACCGGAACCCGCCAGCAGGAACTGCGAGGTCAGGTACTCCTTCGCATTGCTTTTGCGCTCGCCGGGAATACACGGCAGCCCCTGGTTATCCGAAAGCCAGCCGATCTCCTGCTGTTTGTTACCAGATTTGCCGCCCTGTGGGACGGTGCGGATGGTGCCGTCGTGAAACACAAAGGTCATGGAAGTGATTTGCCCGCGCACGCAGGAGAGCGTCCAGTCGCCGGAGGCGATACCGGAGACCACTGCGCCCGCCACATCCGGCAGTTCGATGCCGTTGGCGGTGAGATTGTCCTCGCCAATCAGCAGCTTGAACGGGTAGGGATCGCTGACGGTGCCGTTAAGCGGTACGCGGCCAATCAGCGCCGTCATCGCCACCGATCCGGTCAGCGTGGCGTTCTGCGGCAGGGTGTAGACCTTCACATCAGGTTTAGGTGGCGGCTTGTCCGCCGCTTTCAGGGGGACGCGCAGCAGCTTTTCATCCACGGGCGGGGGCGCATCCAGCGGCTCCAGCCAGCGGATATCCGGTTGTACGTCTGCGGGCAGTTCACCAGGTGTCAGTCCCAGACCGGGCGGGATATCGTCCGGGCGTTTCGCCATCAGGCGGTCGAGCTTATCCAGCAACCCACGCTGGCTTTTCAGCAACTCATCGCGCATCTGATCCTGCTGTCTGCGCATATCGCCGCGTAACTCTGATACCAGCGTCGCCTGCTGGGCTTTCAGCCGCTTTTCGCGCGCCTGCTGGCTTTCATTATCGCTCTGGATTGACTGGAGTTCGCGGCGGTACTGCTTCATCTGGCCGACCAGCGTGGCGACGGTATCGGCAGGCGTGTCGCCATCGATGCCCAGATCGCGCAGTTCCTGCGGCGTTAACGCTGCCACTGTGCGGGATGGAGATTTCTCCGGCGTACTTTTGCCTGCCGGGCGCAACAGCAGCCATACCGTTACCAGCATAATCACAGGTAGCAGGATTTTCAGCAGGAGGCTCTGGCGCGGCATCATGGTTTCGGCTCCGGCAGCAGGGCGCGCGAAACCGGGCCTTCCGTCACCAGGTATACCACGGTGGTATCTTCTGCCAGACCACGTGGGCCGAGCCAGTCATGCTGGAACGCGGCGGCGGTGAACTGCCCCTGAAGTTCGCGCGGATCGAGCGTGATGCGCTGTCCGCTCTGGTTTTGGAGGCGGATGGCGGTGACGGTGGTGGCGTTAACCTGCCATGACGCCAGCGGGATGGCGGTAACAGGCTGCTGCGGCAATAAGGTGGTGATGCGTTTCGCCAGCCGGACGGGGGCAGGCGTGACGCCTGGCAGAGCTTCAACAGTGCGCAGCGGCGCATACAGGTTCTGTGCGGCATAGCGTACCAGCAGAATGGGCAGGGGCTCGGTTGAGGCTGTCACCGGGACGGACGTTTTTGCTGTGGCAGGCGTCTGCGGGGCGTAGCTAATTTGCACGGGTTCAAGTGGCGAAGTGCCCTGGGTGGCCTGAATATCCAGCAGGATCAGCTCGCCGCTGCCGGTATCTCGTAGTTGAATGCGGGTGGACGGGAACGCCGTATTTGCCAGCAGGAAGACCTTTCCGCCCGCGCTTTGCAGGCGTACTTTACCTTCCAGCGTGGCGGGATAGCCGATGCGCACCGATTTACCCATATCGACAATCCGCTCCTGCCCGATATGCAGCGTGACGGGCAGTAGGATGTTTTCCCACTGCACCACTTCCGTGGCGAAGGCCGGAAAACTCAACAGCAAAGCCAGGAGGATGGGTTTCATGGGGTTTCCTCCGTCACCAGACGCTGCGGTGCGGCGTCGGTGCAGTCGATCGCCAGTCCCCACGGATTTTTCTCCGCATCAATGGCGTAACGCACCACCTGCAACGGGTAGCGCACCAGTGCTTTTTTCACCGGCTCGTTCTGGTAATACTCCTCAACCGCTACATCAAGTGTCACCCGCCAGGCATCCCGGCTTAAGGTCTCAACGCGCGGAACGGGGCGTTTATCGCCGTCATGCACCAGGCTGCTGTAACCGTGGCCGGGCAATTCATACACGCCGCGCGAGCGCTCGCGCAGCTCACCACCGTTGTGCCGGACCTGGAAATCGTGCTCCAGCCGGGTGTGGCAGGCGGGCGTCAGGTAGGCGCGTAGCGAACGAAGGTTGCGGGAATAGTCCTCCTCGCCGTTATCCGGCCAGCGGTTAAGTTGCTGGAAGATATAAAAGGTGAATGCGTAGACGCTGGCGGGCGGCACTTCCCACCACGGGCGGGTGCTGCCGCTGCGCAGGTCCGGGGGGAACCAGAGGGTAAGCTTTTGCGGCGCGCTGTACCAGCCGTAGCCGACGCCCGTAAGACACAGGCACAGCAGAACAATCACCGCCCGCAGCGTAAGGATATGGTTATCGCGCTCAGCCAGCGCGTGGCGAAACCGGCTCATCGCGGACTCCTGCGCACTACCCATACGGTACTGTGCTGCACCAGTTGTGCGCCGCGAAGATGATGACGTTCCAGCCAGGCAAGAATCGCCTGCGGTAGCCAGCTATCGGGCTTGCCACGTTTGGCGCGGGCCAGGATGCGTCCGCCGCCCTGAATCAGTAATGCCGCACCTGCCAGCGCTGAACTGGGGATCAACGGCCAGTAGTGGGTTATCAGGGCCAGCAGAATGCCGAGCGCACAGCCACCCCCAAGACCGCTTGTCAGCGCCAGAAACAGCTCGCTGGTGGTCAGGCCGCGCCAGACCACTGGCTCGCGGTTGAGGCGGTCGGGGAGAAAGGGGATAGTCGTCATATTACAGGACGTCCGAAGCCTGGTTGAGCAGCCAGATGATGACCACCAGCAGAATGCTGCCGACGCCCGCCATCGAGCCCAAATCTTTCCACTGTTTGCGCCCGCTCTGGATCTCGGAGTAAGTAGCAATGCAGTTGTTCGCCACCACCAGAAAACCGACGGCGCAGATGGCCAGCGCCAGCAGCACCACAATATCAAAACCGTAGTTTTGCAGCGTCTCCATAATGCCTTGGCCCTGGCCGCGCGACGGATCTTCCATCGTCGGCAGGTCGGCGAGGGCGTTAAATGTGGCGAACAGCAGTAACAGAACCCAGCGCATGATGCCTCCTCAGCTCAGGACCAGCCAGAAACTGACCAGAACCAGTAATAGTGAACGGGCCGCCACCGCGCCAAAACTCTGCCAGCTCAGGCGCTGGCGACAGACGCCCTGCCAGGCGACCAGCAGCGTCCAGGCGCACCACAGCAACAGGACGCTGGTAAAAAGTCCGAGCACCAGCAGGCTGACGGTTTCCGGTTTGCTCAGGCTGGCGGCCTGGAAGGCGGCGAGTTGGGAGTCAGTCATCGGGATGCTCCCGCTGGTAGCTGGCGCTCAGGGGCTGGACGGCGCGCGGCTGCGCTCTCGCCGGGCTAAGGTAGCGGCGGATGCCCTGTTCAACGGCAGAAATGTCCTGCTGCGCCTGTAAGTAGTCGAAGAAGTAGCGTGACTGCGGATCCGTGCTGGCACTCGTTTGGGCGCGCTCCAGCGAGGTTTTTATGCCGTCGAGTTGCTTCAGCGCGAGGGCGAGTTGGGTGGATTCCGGGGAGGCGCTCACCAGTGTGGAGAATGGTAGAATTAATAGTAATAATGCTGTCTGGGTTTGCATGGCCGCTCTCCTTTTTTCTGGCATGGGGTCAGGTTAGGAGAGCGGATGATACTATTCTGCTAGAAAATCATTTCAACATATGGAGAATTTTAATTGGTGAATCATCTGGCGTGACTTTTACTTTTTCATAGTAAACTGGTTCGGGGACAGGGGAGTCCCAGGAATGCACATCATCCTTATGGAAAGGAATGCATGACATTGCTGTTTTCTGTAAAATCTCAACTTTAATATCGTGTTCCTTTGTGTCTAATAGGCTGTCCTTTAAGCTGTCAACTCTTGCTTGGGTAATTTTTGTTGGGCAAATGAGTTTTATATTTGCGAATGAAAATATGTTTATACCAGTTATGAAAAAACGGTCAGGGATATTTTTATAGTATCTGGTATTCCATAGCTGACCATTGAACATGCCATGTGGGTATTTCTCTTTATCTATGTAGTATTGATGTTGGCGCCAGTCAGCAATTCCTGACATATTCATTGCCATGTTTATAATCAAATTAGGTATGGGCCTGAAAAGTAAACTGAGTACAACCAGTGCTACAGGAAGAAAAATTGCACCTCCCCATAAT
>NZ_JANEWH010000182.1:0-7693 GCF_028069715.1 Kluyvera sp. Awk 3
CCAGTAACGCAGTTAACACAGTACTGGTAACAATATCATTTAATTCACACCTAATGCCTTGTACACCGCATCCACAGGGTCAGCATAAAAGCTTACCTGGAACTTGGTAAATAACTCAGTCGGTACGGTCGGGATATCCATAGCTGAGGCCATAGGGAGCAATACCTTTTTAGCACCGCTATCGAATGCTACCTGCAGGCACGCAGCTAAATCCTGAACGGGATTCGTCACGCCGCCCAATGTCATGCCGCCCAATACGACCATTTGTTCCTGAACCGGTTTTGCAAGCAATATGGAACAGAACGCGATTAACGCGGCCAGACTGGTGGTTGTACTCGGCCCTGTGCTGTGCAGCTCCACTACATGAAGATGGTACTCATGTTCAGAGAATTTAGCCGCAGCACTGATACGACCTAAGTTACCTTTGAAGTAGTCAAACCCCACGCGAATCGCTTCTTTCGCTGCTGTATTCGACCCTAAACCTGATACCGCATGTTTGCCATTACCGGCAGTCATCTGCGTTTCAAAACGATAGAGGCCCGTCATACCTGAATCAGCCTGCGTGACCAGATGTACTACGCCAGGTTTCGGCATACCGGCAGGAATCAATTCACTTCCGCCCTGCTCAGGTACGCTCACGAAGAACTCTTCCAGGCTCTCATTATCGATATAACTGAAGTTCACATCGAAGAACTCCAGGCCACCGAGTTTCTTAAGCTGCTCTTTAACTCGACGACGGACCTCCAGTGCATAGGTCAGACAAACCCGTACATCTTCTTTGTCGTAAGCACCGTCCGGGTGCAGTAGCTTCAACAGACCGGATACCGTACGGCGTACGGCAATCACGTCACGCTGATTGAGGTTATTTCCCAGCTTGAAGAATTTATCAATTGCATCGGAGAAGCTACGTTTACGCATCTCGCGCATGTATTCAGCGAGGTAATCCGTAATCAAACCATAGCGATTGGTGAAAAACTCCGGACGCATCTTTGGAATTTCCCAACCAGGAATATAAGCATGGAAGCGGTCAAAAAATGCAGTATCAATCATCGCATCCGGAAACGGTGCAAGCAGATGACTGGTTTTGACCAGCGTGTCCACGCTCTGGTTAATGTTGCCGACAAACACCATGGAGGCTTTACCTTCGATGGAGTCACGACCGCGAGAGAACGAACCTGACGCCATGTAGTCCTTCATGATCTGCACGCCATCTTTGTCTTTGAAAGTGATCCCTGCCACTTCATCAAACGCGACGACGTCCCACATACCCACAAGACCAATCTGCCGGCTGGCCATGTTGTAAAACAAGTTCGCTACCGTGGTTTGCCCGCCAGATACCAGCAGGGAGTTAGGGGAGCATTCTTTATAAACATGGCTCTTACCGGTACCACGTGGTCCCAGCTCACAGACGTTATAGTTGTTTTCCACAAAGGGAATCATGCGAGTAATCAGATGCCACTTGGTACGCTGTTCAATATTTGCAGGTTCCATCCCGACCGAACGTAACAGCACATCAATCCACTGGTCGCGATCAAACTGCTTGCGGGCCTCAAATACCTCGTCCATATCCATATTTGGCATCTGGATCGGTTTCAGTGTGAACAGCGAGAAAGGAGACGTTTTTTGCCCTTCTTCATAAAAGTAGTTCACGGTAATCATGCACCAGATGCCACCCGTCAACAGCTTCTCGTTGTCTTTCACCATCTGAGACGGCACCAGGGCATCTTTAATGCCGAGGTTAGAGAGCTGGGCTTCGTAAACGTCTTTCTTCTGATTTAGCTTTACCGTGACCTTATCGATAATCTTGTAAGAACCACGCTCGCGAATTAGTGATTTCACTTTTTCTGCTTCATCCGGGCGGACGTAGTTATCAGAAAGAATACGCTTAACCGACTGTAGTCCCTGCTCGACAACCTCATCGTCATCGGAGGCACAGTACATACCGAGTAGATATTCCAGTACGTAAACCGGAACATTAGCCCCTTCTTTAAGTTGCTTCGTCAGGTCCTTACGCACCACGCGACCGCGAAAGTGCTGATTCAACAATGAATCTAGGTCCTGAGCCAACACAGAGGCCGTTTCCATGTTACTGGCTGAGTTATCCTGCTGTTGCATAACGCCTCACTTAAAAGAAGTCATCCTGAAATGCCAGGTCGATCGTGATCGGGTAGCGACCATACTCTGTTGCGCTGTCCGCATTCTCCAAAATAAGAACATACTTGTTTTTACGATTGAATGCCGTCCCCATGAGTTTCATGGTTACATCGCGGGTGCGTTTACCCATATCTTCGTTATCACTGTCGAAGCATACTGTTTCCGTGCCGGATACGACCTGGTTGTCTTCATCGACGATAAAGATATTCAGCGTGCGCGGCTCATTTAAATCATTCACTGCCGAAGTCTGAATAAAACCAACTTTATCAATGCTGTTAACCAGTTTGATCACCTGATCCCGCGCAACGACGGACACGGGCTGCCGCTGGGGTTGCTTCTCAGCCGCTTTCTTTTCAAGCGCGCGAATCTTCAACACAGGAACACACACCTCCTGCAGCATGGCTCCGCCATGAACGAAACGAGCACCACCTACGAAGTGGAAACGCTGTACCCCTTTGGGTAACAGGAATTCACTCTCATCGCTTGAGCCTGCAGTATCTGCCAGTTTACCGTGCCAGCAAAATTCACTTTCAGGCAGTTGATGACCCACAATAAAACGCTTATTCGCTTCAATCGTGTCTTTGGCTTTACTTTCCAGCTTCGTTTTATCCTGCTCCACCAGCGCTTGTTGTTGGAACAGGAACCCGTGATCGGCGGTAACAAAAATTCGGCTGGCATTAAATCGGCTACGCAGGCGTGAAACCAGATCTTTTAGCTCAGTGATTGCACTTCGGCAGGCCTCAAACGTTTTATCTTCCGTTGCAGCCTTATCACCCATGGCATCGATAGTGTCGTGCCAGATATAAACTACGGAAGCGTTGCGGATTTGCTCGTTCACTTCCTGGTTATTGGCGTTCTGCAAGTCCTTTGCTTTCAGCGCCACACCATTCACCTTCGCCAGAATAGCGGCTCGTTTTTCAAACCCGGAAGTGGACATCCCATCGGCATAAACTACGCCAGAATTATCAGGAAGGTAGCTCAACGACTCATGAGGCAACAGTGCGGCCATGCCCAGTTGGGTATAGCTTGGGAGCACTCCGGTCTGGGAGCGCAGCTCTGCGCTGAAGTGCTTCTCATGGTTAATATGCCTGCCCAGCTCTTCCGCCACTTCATAGCGCAGTGCATCCGAGATCACGACAAAAACGCGTTTCACCTGAGAGGTGTCAAACTGACGTTTAACATTCTCTTTATAGAAATTGCGCTGCAGGGGTATGCCACTAAACTGCCATGTCTGCATACGGTTTTCCGCTTCCAGCAATTTGTTCCAGCCGCGACTCAGCTCGGCCAGATACCAGTTGCTGTATAACTCTTCGATGAATTTATCCAGTTCATGCAGGATCATCGCCCCTTTGCTGTGCACCGGCGCGGCATATTCATTGAACAAACGATAGGTCTGATCGAAGCGATAAATTTCGTCGCAGTAGGCCTTCCAGAACGCGCCTGTATCGGGAAAATTAAACCCGTCAGTGTAGCGGTTACGCAAATTCAGCAAACGTTCCGCCTGACGAATAGCATTCCAGATAGAAAGATACTCTGGACGTGTCTGGCTCCAGTATTTAGCACTGCGCTCAGATACCAGTGCTTTAAAGGCATCTCTGTCCAGAGTGGTGCTCTCTTCTTGCAACTGGGTCACCAGACCACGGATAACAAGTTGTTCAATGGCCTCGAAGGTTTCACATTTTGCCAGTGCGTACGGTGAGCTGTAGTTGTAGTGCTCTTTTGGCTGGAGTGTCTGCTGTAAATCTTCAGCACAATAATCGTATTCGACTTTATAGCGACGATCGTTACGCCACGCCCCCATAAAGGCCAGTGAAGACGCTCGGCCAGCCGCAGTTGCCAGCACATTTTTACTCAACCAGTCACGATGCGCTTCATCACCTTGCGCCCAGAGATCGGTACAGAACAGTTTCAGAAGCAGGTTATCCAGGGAAGGAGATTCAGATTGGTACCCGAGCTCAATGCGAAGAATCTCCCAGAGTACCTCATCCAGGCCAAGTTTCTTCAGTACGGCGAAGGTGTTCTCCAGCGCGCTGTCATCCTGCTGCCGTGCCGCGACAAATTGCTGAACCAAAGCAAACAGAATCTCTTTGGTTTCAAAGGTACTGGCTCCGACCACCACCGCAAGCATTTTCTTATCGAGAGAGTTTTCCGTTTCGCGCTCGGTAACCCATCCCTTCAGGATCTGAGTTCGCTTGACGGTAAAGAAGGCTTTGCGCAGCTGAATATGTTCGCGTAAACCGAGTTGCGGGATACCCAGAGAATTCAGGGTGATCGCCGCATAATCAGCGTGGAATTCGGTGCTATAGAGGCGGATATCCAGCATCCAGTCCTGCTCGCGAGCAGGAACCTCACAGGTGAAATAGAGTAAAAATTTCTGCTCAGGCTCGTCGATTTCAAGTCGTTTTTTTGTTGCGAGCACAGAAACGCCGCGCATATCCAGCAGCGAGACGTTATCGAGATCCAGCTCATTGAGTGAATCAGTGAAGCGTTGTTCCGGGTCATGCCAGAAGACGATACGGTTGTCGGTAAACTTCTGACGAAGCCCGGATTCCAGTTCTTTAAATTGCATAATTAATTTTCTTCTACAGGCAAATTCATTTCATGCCATATAAAGTCAAGGTCAGTTGGCACCGGCATTCCCCTGAACCATACATCAACTGAAATCGATTTCGTAATTGCAAGTAACTGCATGAATGCAGGGGTCACAACGGCTTTATAAAATTTTTTGCCGTGAACAATTTTGCGTAATTGTTCATCAACTGGCAAATCGCGGATTTCGGCCAGTTTGCTCTGGTATCTTTGTAACAGTACTGCAGGATCCAGATGTGCATGCCAACGTTCGCAATGAGCCAAAAACCCGGGCTCTGTAATCACCTGTTGCGGATCAAGAAGGTCTCGGTTAAATCCGAGCAATCGCAGTTCATCCCAAAGCGGGTTGATAATGGCCCATGCGGTACCAAACTGAATCCAACTTTCAAGATTTGCGGTAATCGATGACGTAATAGCCTCTATCGCCGCTGCGCTCTCACCGGGGAGTTTGGCTCTTTGTTTGGGTGGCAGTCCAGGTAAAAGCTCACTCGGGACAACAAGATAGTTTTCAATGCAAAATCTGGGCAAAACTAGCAGGTTAGGCAATTGTTGTTGCCGTTGGCTCAACTGGGCATCATCCCACTCATCGCGATCAACAATGCCCAACCAATCAGATTGTTTTGACAAAATTTCTACCACATTGCGTTTCCCGCCGACTTCGGCAAGAACCCAGTTGGTTTCCCATTGGGGATCGACTTTTTTTAAGAGCTGGGTAAAAACAAGTTCATCCGTTTTACCTTCAACGATCAACGCTCGTTTACCTTCAGTGATTTTTGTCTCAAGGATGGTCTTGATATGCCATTCAAACTCCTTCATTGCTCATCATCCTTTTCAACAGAAAGAGGATAACGCAGCCCCAACGTTTCGTAGCGCTGCCAGACGTCGGTCGCATGGGAAGTCAAAATAAGCTGCCCCTGCTTTTTCTGGATAATGTTTTCCAGAGTCGCAAGCAGGGGGGAAACCAGCGAAGGGTGCAGATGCAGGTCCGGCTCGTCGATTAAAACGACACCGCCGGGCTGAAGCCAGCGTTGAACCATAAAGAGCATGATCAAGACCTGATGTTCACCAGAACTCAGTTCATCCAACGTATGAGTTTCACCGTTAGCAAGTTTGACCTGCTGACGCTGCCCTGGCTGAATCTCTTCTTCAATGACTTTTCCTGAGAAGAACTGATTCAGCGTTTTCATCATCTCTGGATACAGCTCAGGGAGCGTCGCTTTCATATTGAACAGCGAAGCTTCAAGCTGCCCTTTCCAGTCGGAGGTAGGCGTATAGGTTGCCAGCCAGCGCTGGCTAAGATCATCCTGTGCAAGTGAGGAAATATTCTTTTTAGGCGCAAGCCATCTGCGTGCCTCAGCATCCAGATAAATGACATTAGGGGATGAAACTCTCTCAGTGGTGATCACCATTTTCTGGTAGTAGTGACCCCATTTCTGGAACCAGGCATCTTCAAAAATCCTTAGCGTCAATTTACGCCCAGCACGACTTTCACCAATCCACTCAACATCTTTATAGGATTCAATTAATTCCTCAGACCATTCATCGGAGCCAAAAAATAGCCCCAAGCGAGATGGCGTTGTTGATGTGAAGTCATCTATAACAATCGCGACACCGTTCCATCGTTCTAACCATTTCCGGGATTCGTGAGATGATGGGAGCGGTTTGGATTGCTCTAGCCAGAACCCAAAAGCCCCCCAAAGCATCGCAATAGAGCGAAGCAGCGTCGATTTACCGCAGCCGTTCGGGCCGGTAAGGAGAACGTTTTCCTCTACCTCTCCCGTCCAGTTGTTTTTAAAGCTAATTTCCGCATTGCCCAATGGGCCAACACTCTGCGTATAAATCGCCGCTATTTTCATCAAATCTCCTCAGGTGCGCTACCGGTAATGGCTTTTACATCCGCCAGCAGATCGCCAAACTTGCCGTAGTTAACCTTAACGCCGTCATCCAGATCAATAGTGATACGTCTATCAGCATAGTGACGCAAGCGGTCATCGAAGCTACGCAGCTCGTTGAATTTTTTGGTCAGCCCATCCAGTTCTTTTTTCAGACGCGTGGTAGCAGCTCCCGATTCAGCACTCTTAAGCTGATCGTTTACTAGGTCGATATTGCCCTGGTAGCGCGCCAGCAGCGGAACTACATATTCGGTACGCATACGTGACAATGTGCCTTCATTATAACGGTGAAGATAAACCAGACACTCAAACGCCTTCTCTTTACCGGAGCTGAACAGCCAGTAAATTGGGCGTTTCTTGTACATCTTCATATGATCTTTCCAGAACTGGGTGGAAAGATAGCGACGAATTGTATCCAGCGAAGACTCACCTTTTTTCGGCTTGATTGCGTACAAGCAGAGACTTTCGGCGATAAAATCGAGGTTTTCCTGCAACTGTTCTTCACCCCAGACCGTGCGCACGAACTCTTTTACGCGGGCTGTGACATCGTCATCGAACCAGTTGGAATCCATTAATGGCAGGATGCCATCTTCATCGGCGGGGAAGGTTTTGTAGGCACCTTCGGCGACTAATTCGGCAAAACCTTTGTTGCCTTCGTTGGCGTAGACCAAGCCTTCGCGATCAAGGGAATAGCGGCCCATCATGCAGCCAATAGCCAGGCTAAGTGAGTTTATAACCTGAATCGCCTTAAATTGGTTATATTCATCTTTTGAAATTGAGCTTAATGACTGGAAAACATTATTTTCCAATGTTATTTCTGCCAAGGCAAGATTGTTTTCGTTTAAAATATTGCATTTTTCATAAAATATTTTGTTATTATCACATTCTAGCTCATGTGTTTTGATTAACTTTTGATAAAAAACATCAGTCTGGGTTTTTAATATGTTTACTAGGCTGCCGTTTTGAAACGCATCCTGACTGAAGGAAAACTGATAACTATTTTCCTGCTGACTCCAATTTTCTTTAGCCAGAGAAATTAGTTCAGCAGTGTTCAAGGA
>NZ_JANEWH010000183.1:0-7659 GCF_028069715.1 Kluyvera sp. Awk 3
CTTTAATATTTTTCTTATTCATTCTGATAGTAAAGTCAATGCAATTACTCGTAAAGCTTTTATCATTAAACGCTTCAGGGGGAACATTTATTCCGATATGGAAATTCTTACACCCTAGATTATGTAATGCCTGCATGTCCTGTTCAATATGTTTCATGAGGCCAATTGTCATTTTGTTGATCAGACCGCTTTGCTCAGCCGCGCTGATAAATTCATTGGGTGGTATAACCCCTTGTTCAGGATGCACCCATCGGATAAGCGCCTCTGCCCCCACGATCTCACCACTACTGAGTTCAACTACCGGTTGATAATAAGGAACAAACTGATCATCATCAATAGCCGACTTGAGTTCTTTCACAGGAGTGCGTTTCTGTAAAGACTGTAAGTGAATGAAGAGACTTACCGCGATAGCAATAAAAATTGCTATCACATAGCGGTTATCTTTCACATAATCCACCCAGCTTTCCTGAGTGTTAAATGTAATCCAGAATGGAAAGCTTGCAGATCCCGCCTGCATGACTGGGTTATTTATTGGTTCAAGCAGAAACTGAGCTTCAATATTCTCATCACGTGAGAAATCATAGAGAATTTTGTCTATTGCTGCTTTGTAGATGGCAACCGCGACGACTTGTTCTTTCACCGGGAAGTAAGTCATGTACATCTCTGTTCTTTGACGATTCACATACTGTATCATCAAAGTACGTGTTGTTGTTCCTGCTGAATTAATCCCTAAAGACTGGCGCCCTTCGAGAGAGGAGCATGACCATTCGCCATTCTCAATAATATTAATCGAACGTATAAATTCAACAGAGGCATTCATTCTGCTAAGCGAGCGAACGACCTCATCGTTACAGGTTTTTCCAATATAACTTTCCGCTAAAGCGGCCATGGCCTGCGCGGATTCGAACTCAGCATCAATAATACTAATAAGATCATTAAGCGCATTTTCTCTGACTTTTTTTTCATCTTGTTTCCACTGCATCAGTGAAGACAACACTCCCGAGCAAAGAACCAGGAGTGCCAATAATGCGGGCAGCACTTTTCTACGAAGAGACATATTTAGTCCTGGATATTTATGGTGCGCCTTTATGAGGCGCAGAGCTATTACACAGGTAGAATTACCAGGCAAACCATAGGTTGCCTGGTAAAAGAGTCAATGGACGATTATCAGAAGTTCCATTTCGCGCCGATCATTGCCGCACTGTCATTATAGCCTTTGTCACCTATCTGCACGCCAACGTTGCCCCACAGATTGAGACGCGGGCTTATCTGCCCCTCGACCCCCACTTTTACTTCCCCCAGGTTTTTCGCTCCTGCCTGGCTAACGTTAACACCGTCCATCCGGGTGTTGAAATCACGGGTGTTGTGCAGCCAGTTAACCTCGGCAAACGGCTGGAACTCTCGCTCTTTACCGTTATCGAGCTGGCTGTGACCTTTAATCCAGGTTTTCACCCCAAGACGTGTCTGCACATTGCCGTCACCGCTGCCGGAGATGATGGTGCCATTGCTTTCACGGTGAGCGTCGGCTTTCACTCCCATCCACACGGCTTGTGCCTGCGGTTGGATATACCATTCATTAGTCGAGCCTTCGCGCGTCTGGTATTCTCCCATTTTCCAGGTGTAGCCGGTTTCCACCGAGGCGTTTACGCCTTTCGATTTGTAGGATTCGCCCTGCAAATCTTCACCCTTCACGCTGTTGTTAAACCAGTTGTACTGCGCCCAGATATCCATATACAGTCCACTGTGCGTCTCATCATTGGCATACCAGGTCGAGTATACCCCGGCGGAATAACCGTTCACCGACCCTTTCGAGCCAAACTGTGTACGCGACGAGTGGGTATTGCTGTGGTCATTGCCGTAACCAACCATCAGCCCCAGATGCCAGCGGTCAAGGCCACTCTGGCTCCACTGCGCCACATCTCCACCCAGTTGTACTGTATAGCGGTTACTCTGAGTTTTAAGCTGTCCGCTGCCATCACGCCAGTTGTTGTGACCGCCTACGTGGCGCATCCACATGCTGGTAACTTTTTGCTCGCCGGTTAAGGCGTCGATGTACTGCGTTTCACCCAGACGATCGTGAAGACGGGTTATAAACAGCGTGTTGGCTGCCACCAAGTTCGCGGTGTAGCTACCGCCTTCCGGGCGTATATCCGGTGTTTCTTTATCGCCAGGATCCGTGCCAGGGTCCGTTTTGCTGCTGTTCAGATACCAGTTACTACTGTTCTCGCCGATTCCACGATTCAAGGTGTAGTCGTATGCCCCAGCGACAATACGGCCTTTCTGGGTGAAATCACCGTCAGACGCGCCCTGGACTGTAATCACCTCAATACCATCGATGGTCGCCGCCCCTGTGCCACCAGCATTCGTCACCGTGACATAAGTATTGCCGGAGGTATCGCCCTCCACAATCAGCTTATCAGTAACGGATTTATCGTCGCCGAGTGCGGTGTTAAGCGACAGTAGCCCATCGGAGCCTGCATAGTTGCCCTTAATCACCAACTGATTTCCGGCCTGCTGCCCGGAAACTCCAGTAACCATCGTGCCGCTGTTACTGACATTCCCGCCCACCGTAAAGGTGTGGTTACCTGTACTTTCAGTAGTGCCAACCTGAAGAAAACCGGCGTTGTCGATATCCCCGGCCACGCCGCCGAACCCGGATAACGTCCCCTGTTCTGCGATGTTGACCTGCGTACTGCTCAGCACCACTGAGGCGCTCTCGCTACCCAACTGCAGACCGCCCTGCTCTATGTTTGTGGCACCGGTCCAGGCAGCATTATCACCCACGGTGAGGGTGCCGCTGCCGAGCTTGGTCACGCTGCCCTCACCAGTAACACTGTTGTTCAGGTCCCAGTCACTGGCGCTGTTAAGCACCAGGGAACCGCCGTTTTTCACCGCCGCATCGCCAAGATGCTCAGCCACGGATGCAGTCAGTTGAGAACCTGCATCGATATCAAATGTTCCGGCAAATTCACTGTTGTTACCAGCCAGCACCACATCGCTGTCGGTCAGTTGAACACTGCCGTTATCACTGATCGCGTTGTACAGTACACCTGCGGCATTGCTTAATGCCAGCGTACCTGCCGCCACGATGTCACCGGTGCCAAGGCCCAGCGTAGAATTCAGCAGCACTGCTGCCCCTTCGGCAATAGTGGTTTTCGCTGTCAGGGTGCTGTTATCACCCGTGACAGTCAGCGTTCCGCCGTTCAGGTTGAGCGCGCCGCTACCAGTTAAGGTGCCGTTCACCTCGCCGCCGTCCGCTATCGTCAGGCTGCCACCATGAATATCAAGCAGGGAATCGAAAGCTGCAGTCAGTTTTCCGACTGTCTGACTGTATCCGTTCATATCAAAACCGGTGTCAGACGCCAGACGCAGTTCGCTGGTCTGCCCCAGCACGTCGTTGTTGTTCATCAACAGGTTGCCGCTGCGCACATCGGTGATGCCGGTATAGTCGTTATCCATATTGGAAAGCGACACAGTCTGGCCTTTGTTGCTGTCGAATGCCAGGTCGCCGGAGCCGGTGACGCGGGCACTGAGGTCAGCTGCATTACCTGTTTTACCGTTAGCATCCAGCACCAGTGCGTTACTACCGGACGCCAGCAGTTCAACCTGCGTCAGCCCGTAGTTGATATATAGCCCGTCGTCATTTTCACCACCGGTCAAGCGGTAGTCATAAGTGCCTTTGGCCACCACTTCACCATTCTGCTCGATGTCGGCCTCCACGCCATCGCTGATAACGTTGCCGTCTTTGTCGGTTAACGTCAGATTGCCTGCACCGCCCTGCACAGCAGTGTCAGAGGTGGCCAGTTTGATCAACTCCTGCGCGTCATCCTGCTCAAGCAGGGAGAGCGTCGTATCCGCCAGCGGACGATCGTTGCTGACGCTGCCGGTATCAACCTGAACGGTCCCGCGACCGCTAAGATTCATTTCACCAGCATGGATCGTGCCATCCGCTTGCGTTTTACCCGGCGCAACTCCATCGAAGTTCACCGTACCGCCGTTAAATGCCAGCCCACCGATATTCTGTTCGCCATTGCCAACATGTGTAAGGCTGCCTTCACCCGCACTCAGCGTTGCTTTAGTCAGAGCCTGGGTGTTCAGCCCAGCCAGTTCAAAGGTGCTATTTTGCAGCGCAAGAGTGCCCTTGAAACCGTCTGCGGCATTGTTAGCGGTAAAATCAAATGCCTTGCCGGACGCATCCACAGACACGGTGCCGGTTCCTGAGAGGTGGCTGTTGAGCGCCAGATCGCTGGTCGTGTTTAGTTGCAGCGTGCTACCTGCATCAATGCTGTAGCCGGTGTTTGCAGCATCATCTTTAGCATCACCCAGGGCAAAGTCGGCGTCATTGACGGTAAACACCGAGTTGCTGGTCAGATCTATATGCTCCATGCCGGTAATGGCATCGGCATTGTTCAAAATATACTGTGCGTTCTGCAACCGGAGCGTGTCTTCGCCTGCTCCGCCATTCAAGCTGGTAAAGAGCGAGGTTTCCGTCGCCTTGATGTCTTTCAGCACGAAGAGATCGCTGCCGTTACCGGTGGTGATATCGGTTGCCATACTGCCGGACTCCAGCGTGACGGTGTTATCACCACTGAGCAAATTCACCATCCCGGTAATGCTGGCTTCAGCGGCATTGGTAAAGGCAATGCCTTTCCCTTTGACGATCTCCAGTGCCTTTTGCGAGGCATCCAGCGCGCGTATCACACCTTTATTGAGGAAGCTTTCCAGCGAGCCGTTATCTGCATCAACAACCGCATGTGATGTGGAAACCGACGTCAGCTCACCCGACTGTTCAATATGTTTCGTGGTCCCACCGACAACCAGGGCTTCAGCACCATCGCTGTCCAGCACGTTCACGCTTGCGCCGGTTTTCAGATCTGCGGAGGAATTGGCGACGATCCCTTTGCCACCCGCCTGCTGGACGTTGATGACCAGATTGCGTGAGTCGGACATATCCAGGGTCTGATTGGTTTGCGAACCATCGATGTTTTCAAACAGGATACCGGTTCCGCTGCCGGTAACATTAATGGTACCGGAGTTGGTCTGCGCCATAGATGCTCCGGTATGCACGCCAACTCCATTGCCAACGGTAATTTGGGTCTCTTTGAGCTGAATACCGGTAAGGTTGGCCTGGTTTTCAATAGCGTTACCGCTGCCGCCAGCAGACATCGTGATGGTTGCGCCATCCACGACAAGCCCTTTCGCCCCGCTTGCCAGCAAAATAGCGTGCGCTGTACCGTCCGCGGTGGTTTCCCCTTCACCGGTCAAGTTCAGGGAAGCATCATTTCCGACCAGATATGCCGCCGTGCCATTGGTGGCAGAAACGGTAGCGGAATTGTTCACTACGGAATCCTTCCCCTGAATATTGACCGCCACACCATTTACCTGAATATTGCCTTCATTGTTCAGCGTACCGCCGGAAATCAGCACCCCGGTACTGTCAGGCCGATCAAAATCAATGGTACCTTTGTGGTTCAGCGTACCACCATTGCGGGCGATATAGCCGAAAGCACCCTCTGCAGTATTGCCGGTTTCAAGAGTGGCATAACTGGTTAATACCGACTCACCTTTTTTGGCTTCAATGACTTCACCATCCAGACCATAGTAATTTCCATCAACAATACCTGCTGTTGTACCCTTTCCGGCAACTTTAACAATATCGGCATCCGCTGTGATTACCCCTGTCGCGCCGCCTTCAATACGAACGCCGGTTGAACCTTCACCCATAATACTTAACGCCAGCTTACCGGAGTTAAAACTACTGCCTGCCCCCGTTGCACGTATAATGGTGGAGTTATCACCTGTTGCATTCATCTGCGACTGATTGGTACTGGTACCATCAAACGAGGCTCCGCCATCGACGCGATAAAGCGTCGAATCCGTTGTTGAAACCGTTTGATTACTAGTGGCATTGTCGATAATGGAGGAACCAGCCCCATAGATGTAATACCCTGTCTGGTTACTCCCGCCATTGAAGGTCACCGTTCCGTCACCTACCAGGGTAATCGTGCCTTTATCACGTGCCTGCACTCCGATAGCATAATCGCCATTGAGATTGACTTGGCCGGACACCACCGCATGGGCATCCTCGCCGCTTGCCCGGATACCGTAATTGGCGTAATGCGTTCCTTCATCAACACCGGAGTTGATATTAATGACGCCTGCATGCGTAATTTTTCCTCCTGCCTCAACGTCAATACCGATGCTGTTTTGCCCGTTCTGATTGATAACGCCTTTATTTACCACCAGATTTTCACTGGTGCCTGATTTTACGTTGATCCCCACATTCGCAATGGAGGATTCCCCAGCCAGGTCACCGTTAATCTCTATCGTGCCTTTTTGATTCAATGTCGCACTATCTTTAACAATGATAGCTTTTCCATTTGTTGTCAGAGAACCAATCACGATTTTTGAGGCCGCATCGCCGTTATACGTCGCACTACCTGATAACAGAATACCGATTGAGCCCCCCGATATGCGAAGATCATTAGTTGCATCCGTACCCTCACGTTGAGCCTCTCGGCCTATGTACAGCATGCCGTTATGGTTAAACGTTGACTGCTGTGCGGCCTCAATCCCTGTCGTGACCGGTGTTCCTGTGGTACCACTCTGCGTTGTTGCCGCAACATTGATCGTGCCATCATTTGTCAGCACCGCGGAAGAAGAGAGCAGGACCCCCTTATTGCTATACTGCGAAGCACTTGTCGCGAGGTTAATCACCCCAGTGGCATTGTTGTTCACAACAGAGGCCCCGTTCGCCATGATAGCCGTGTGCTGGCCCGCTGCGACTGTTGATGCGCTCGACGCTGATTTTTCAGCCATTTCAGGGTTAGTGCCCGCATCAACAACCCCGTTATTCTCAAATACAGAACCACGGCGAACGGCAACGACATAGGCTCCACGAAGGGTGTTATAGGCCGTCCCCAGCGTCCCGTCGTTAATCAGTGTGGCTCCATTTTCAAGATTAATCAGTGACGCATCAGACCACCAAAGCTGGAGATTAGCGTCTTTATCAATGTTAATAATGGCATCTTTGCCGTTTCCGTGAATATAGGAAACGGTATCGCGGTTAACCGTCCCTCTAACAGCGTCATCAGACGCAATCGCATCGTCATCAGCATAAATAGGAATTGATGTGTTCGTGCGTGCCAGATTCAGTTCCGCTCTGTATTCTTCGCTGGTCATCTTCAGTTCGCCGCTCTCTAAAGCAGCAATAAGCGCAGCGTTGTAGGCT
Organism: Kluyvera sp. Awk 3; assembly: GCF_028069715.1. Lineage (NCBI taxonomy): Bacteria > Pseudomonadati > Pseudomonadota > Gammaproteobacteria > Enterobacterales > Enterobacteriaceae > Kluyvera > Kluyvera sp. Awk 3. The sequence continues at coordinate 7,232 of NZ_JANEWH010000183.1, forward strand.
TTAAACTCTTCGACATTGTTTACACTTTGTTGACCAAGCTTACTGGTAAACTCACCAGCGAACTCATCCACCACTGGTGACGCTACAACCCCGCCGCCACTGTAGTTATTTTTGGAATTACCTAACTGGGCAATCGTTTTAGAATGGTAATTAAGCTCAGCTTTATCACCCGACTCACTGGTAACCTTGAAAACAGACGCTTTATTTTCGCTGCTGGTATTTGAACTTTTGAAAATAGCATTAAATAAATTAGCAGTATCATTAGTCCAACCCACTTCTTGAATACCAACACTGACATCCAGGGTGGAACCACCCGTTACATTGTAAAGATTACGATCGATATACTGGCCATTAGCACCCACTGCATTTGAAATTGTAATATTAAAGTCTTCAAGAGATCTCACAACTATTGCATCATTATCATACAC
>NZ_JANEWH010000184.1:0-7560 GCF_028069715.1 Kluyvera sp. Awk 3
TTGTACAATTGGTACCGATACGTAATTATTTCACGAGACGTACAAGCTTAGAGATGAGGGCTGAATGGGATTTTACAGCATAGGCGATGTCGCCGAACGATGTGGTATCAACCCTGTCACCCTACGAGCCTGGCAACGTCGCTATGGGTTGTTGAAACCCCAAAGAAGTGAAGGTGGGCATCGCCAGTTTGACGAGGAGGACATCCAGCGTATCGAAGAGATAAAACGCTGGATTAAGAACGGCGTACCGGTGGGCAAAGTGAAAGCCCTGCTGGAACAAAGTAAGGTCACGGCCCACGACGACTGGTTGACGCTGCAGGAAGAAATGATGGCGGCGCTTCGCTTTGCGCATCCCGCCAAACTGCGGGCTAAAATCCGCGCTCTGAGCCGCGAACACGCTTCTGGCGACCTGATCGACCACGTTTTTATCCCCGTCCGCCAGCGCATCAGCCTCGATCAAAATACCGCGCGCATCATGTGTAGCCTGCTTGACGGTGTTCTGATTGAGTTTGTCTGTTCCTGCCTCGCCGAAGCGCGTAAAAAAGCAGGGAAAGATGCACTGCTTATCGGCTGGGATACCGAAGACCGCACCCGTCTCTGGCTTGAAGCCTGGCGTCTGTCTCAGCAAGGCTGGCATATTGCCGTGCTCGCTGAACCCCAGGAATCTCCTCGCCCGGAGCTGTTTCCCGGACAGCAGCTGATTGTCTGGACCGGCATCACGCCAACCCGTCGGCAACAGGAGCTATTACAGCACTGGCGCGAGCAAGGTTATTCCCTGATTTTTCACCATGTATGATTTACCGGTGGCAGACTGCCGACGGTAAATTACTCCTCAGTCATCTGCGCATACTCTTCACTGAGAAAATCCACCAGCGCCCGCACGGCTGGCAATAGCCCTCTGCGTGAAGGAAATACCGCGTGAATCACCTCGCGTTTCGGCTCCCAGTCGTCCAGTACACGAACCAGCGTGCCAGCTGCCAACTGCTCTCGGGCCATCAGGATCGGCAGTTGCACTACGCCAACCCCCGCAACAGCGGCTTCGCGCAGCGCCAGCATATCGCCAGTAATCAGGCGCGGCGTGAAATGGACCTCCGCTTTTGCTCCTTCCGGCCCACCGAGTAACCACTTATGAACATGCTTTCCGGCCGCCATACTCAGCCCCGGCCAGCGGCTGAGCTCATCCGGCGAGCGGGGTTTACCCAAGGACGCCACCAGCGACGGGCTAGCCACCAGGCAGTGTCCGCGATCGGCCAGCACACGCATGACCAGATCGCTATCGTCAAAAGGCCTGGGTCGAACGCGAATCGCCACATCGATGCCCTCCGCCACGAGATCAACCCGCCGATTGGTGGCTTCAAGCTGAATCTGTATGCCGGGATAGCGCATCATAAAGCGCGCCAGCATCGGACCGACGTGAACATGCAGCAGTGTAACCGGACAGGTCAACCTGACGCTGCCGCGCGGTTCAGCCTGTAGCACCGCAATTGCCTCCTGTGCCGCCTCTGCTTCAATCAGCATCGCTTTACAGTGCTGATAAAAGGTCTGGCCGACCTCGGTCACCGTAAACTGCCGGGTCGTGCGATGAATCAAACGTACGCCGAGCTGTTCTTCCAGCTGGGCAATACGGCGACTGAGTTTCGATTTGGGGATATCCAGCGCCCTACCCGCCGCCGCGAAACCGCCGTGATCGACCACGCGGACAAACCACGCGAAATCATTGAGATCCTGCATATCCACTCCATTGTTCTATTTTTGCAACAGTGTAGGCCATTTTTGCCATCTACCGGGAATTTAATCCTGAATATAAGCTAATCCACATCAACGCTCACTCCCCAGGAGAAACAGATGAAAAAGATTACAGGTGTTTATACCGCGCCACGTCCGCACTGGGTGGGCGATGGCTTCCCGGTACGTTCGCTCTTTTCGTATCAGTCGCACGGCGAAAGCCTGAGCCCATTTTTACTGCTCGACTACGCCGGGCCGCACAGCTTCCCGGCAGATGGCGCAAAGCGCGGCGTCGGCGAGCATCCGCACCGTGGTTTTGAGACGGTCACTATCGTCTACGCCGGCGAAGTGGAACACCGTGACTCCACCGGTAAAGGCGGGGTTATTGGCCCAGGCGACGTACAGTGGATGACGGCAGGCGCGGGAATTCTGCATCAGGAGTTTCACTCGGCGGCGTTTGCCAATCGCGGTGGCGAACTGAAGATGATTCAGCTGTGGGTCAACCTGCCGGCAAAAGACAAAATGACTGCGCCGGGCTATCAGAGCATTGAAGCCGCAGCCATTCCTGTGGTCGATTTGCCAGACGACAGCGGATCGCTGCGGGCGATCGCCGGACGTTACGCCGACGCCACGGGTCCGGCCCGCACCTTCTCAGCGCTTAACGTCTGGGATATGCAGCTTAAACAAAATAAAGAGACCACCTTCACGCAGCCCGATGGCTGGAGCACCGCGCTGGTGGTACTGGAAGGCAGCGTCACGGTCAACGGTGAAAGCACCGTGCAGGAAGCGCAACTGGTGGTATTCAGCCATCAGGGTGAACGTGTGCATCTGCACGCCAACAGCGATGCGAAAGTGCTGGTACTCGCTGGCGAACCTATTAATGAACCGATTGTTGGTTACGGCCCTTTCGTAATGAACAGTCAAACCGAAATCGCTGAAGCTGTACGCGATTTTAACTCCGGCCGCTTTGGTCAAATATAAACAACAGAGGTGAAAGGAATGTCTACTCCCGCTAATTTCAACGGTGCACGTCCGGTTATTGATGTGAATGATACCGCAATGCTGTTAATTGACCATCAAAGCGGTCTGTTCCAAACGGTTGGCGATATGCCAATGCCTGAGCTGCGCGCACGTGCCGCGGCGCTGGCGAAGATGGCGACGCTTGCCGGGCTGCCGGTGATCACCACCGCTTCCGTACCACAAGGGCCAAATGGCCCCTTGATTCCGGAAATTCATGAAAACGCGCCGCATGCGCAATACATCGCGCGTAAAGGCGAAATCAACGCCTGGGATAACCCGGAGTTCGTCGCAGCGGTAAAAGCGACCGGCCGTAAAACGTTGATTATCGCCGGCACCATCACCAGCGTCTGCATGGCGTTCCCGGCGATTGCCGCCGTCGCTGACGGTTATAAGGTGTTTGCGGTGATCGATGCCTCCGGCACCTACAGCAAAATGGCGCAGGAAATCACGCTCGCCCGTGTGGTCCAGGCCGGTGTCGTACCGATGGATACCGCAGCCGTCGCTTCCGAGCTGCAGCGGACCTGGAACCGTCCGGACGCCGCCGAATGGGCCGAGATTTACACCAAAGTCTTCCCGGCCTATCAGCTGCTTATCGAAAGCTACACGAAAGCGCAGGATGTGGTGAAGAATAGCGAACAGCTTGATTCCCAGCGCTAATCGCCACTCCCCCGCTGTTTTTCGCGGGGGAGTGCTCAATGCTTAACCGAACGGAAAAGAATGCATAAATTATGCTTGACCGTTTCAGGTCAACTCCCTATAGTAGCGCCCCGTTGACCACCTACGGTGAGCAGCGAAACAATATGGTGAGGTGTCCGAGTGGCTGAAGGAGCACGCCTGGAAAGTGTGTATACGGCAACGTATCGGGGGTTCGAATCCCCCCCTCACCGCCATATTTTAAGAAGAGCTCGTACGAAAGTACGGGCTTTTTTTTTTCGCATGTTGCACGCCTGCAGGGGGATGAGAACCCCCGACCGGGGTTCGACAACTGGCGAAAGCCAGTTGGACAGACCGGGCGCGCAGCGAACGGGCTGCCCCGAAGGGGCGAGCGAAGCGAGTCAATCCCCCCTCACCGCCATTTTTAAGAATGAGCTCGTACGCAAGTACGGGCTTTTTTTTCGCATGTTGCACGCCTTCCCACTCCATATCTAAAGAAGCATTCATCTACAACGACCGTTTTTTTGGCCTTATTCCCCATCTCCCGCGCAATTTGTTACAAAACACAAGGAATGACACATTTCCAGGAGGGATGGTACATTTTTTGCCTGTCATGCCAGTAACCGCTCCGTATCATTAGGCGGCTTATACACTGGGTACCGTTCATGACATTTCGAGATTATGAAGCGGAGAGAAAACTCTTTCTGCGTCGCGCGCTAGTGGCCTTTGGCCTGGTCGTCATCTGCTTTAGCATATTGATTTTCAACCTGTATCATCTCCAGGTTGATGAACACGACTACTACACCACCCGTTCGGACGCCAACGACATCAAAATGCTGCCGGTCGCGCCGACGCGCGGCATCATCTACGATCGCAACGGTATTCCGCTGGTCAAAAACGTGACCTGGTATGATATTTCTGTTACGCCCTATAAAGTCAGTAATATGGATGCCCTGCTGCGCCAGTTGACGCCCCTTGTCGACCTGACGCCAGATGATATCGAGCAATTCCACAAGGCATTAAAATCGAGCAGCCGCTATCGCCCGGTAGTGCTGAAAAACGCGCTGACCGACGTCGAAATTGCCCGTTTCTCCGTGAATCAGTTCCGTTTCAGCGGCGTGACCATAGACAGTTATGAGGACCGTCAGTATCCGTATGGTGCCGAATTAGCGCACGTGCTGGGCTACGTGTCGAAAATCAACGATACCGATCTCAAAACGCTGGATAAAGAAGGGATTGCCGAGAACTATGCCGCCGACCACAACATTGGTAAGCAGGGTATCGAGCGTTATTACGAAAACGAGCTGCACGGAAAAACCGGCTATCAGGAAGTGGAAGTGGATAACCACGGGCGTATCGTTCGTCTGTTAAAAGACGTGCCGCCGGTGGCGGGTAAAGATATTCACCTCACGCTGGATCTGCATCTACAAGAGTATATTGAGAGCCTGCTGGTTGGCCAACGCGCCGCCGTACTGGTGGAGGATCCGCACGACGGCTCCGTGTTGGCGATGGTCTCTAACCCAAGCTATGACCCCAACCCCTTCGTCAAAGGTATCAGCTATCAGGACTACAACACGCTGTTGCAGGATAAGGATCTGCCGCTGATTAACCGCGTGACCCAAGGGTTGTACCCGCCCGCCTCAACCGTCAAACCTTATATGGCGATGTCGGCGCTGCTCGACGGCGTAATTAGCCCACAAACCAGCTTCTTCGGCGCGCCGACCTGGACCCTGCCGGGGACTCAGCGCCATTACCGCGACTGGAAGAAAACCGGTCACGGTATGCTCGACGTGACCAAAGCGATTGAAGAGTCTGCCGACACCTTCTTTTATCAGGTGGCGTATATGATGGGTATCGACCGCATTCATAATATGCTCAGCCAGTTCGGCTACGGCAAGCCCACCGGCATCGATCTTGATGAAGAGTACAACGGTCTGTTGCCTAGCCGCAGCTGGAAAGAGCGGGTGCATAAAAAAGCGTGGTATCAGGGGGATACGATCTCAGTCGGCATCGGGCAGGGCTACTGGATAGCCACGCCAATTCAAATGGTGAAAGCGATGGTGGCGCTGCTCAATAATGGTCGCGTCATTCCCCCTCACCTGCTGAAGGATGAGGAGTCCGGCAACACGGTGACACCCTATCGGGAACCCAAAAATGAAACGCAGATTGCCAGCGCCTCTTCACCTTACTGGAATCTGGTACGCCAGGCGATGTTCGGCATGGCGAATGCACCCAACGGCACCGGCTACAAATTCTTCCACACCGCGCCGTACGGTATTGCGGCTAAAAGCGGCACCTCTCAGGTATTCAGCCTGAAGGAGAACCAGACCTATAACGCGAAGATGATTCCAACGCGCCTGCGCGACCATATTTTTTATACCGCCTTTGCGCCGTATAAAAATCCACAGGTGGCCGTGGCGCTGGTGCTGGAAAATGGGGGGAGTGACGGCGTGGTCGCGGCGCCGGTAATGCGCCAAATCCTCGACCATCTTTTTGCCCCCCAGAACGGTCAGCCGCAGCCGCCGTCCCAGGGGTAAGAGGCATGAACGTCGGGTGCCTTAGCGCCCGGCGGAAACCGCTTCCACAACAACAGGGGCGTCGTCGTTTTTAAACAGCGGACTATTGCCCCAGCACTCTTCGTAGCGGTGCCCTACCAGATCTTCCACCACCGCACGGACTTCCGGGGTGATATCCTCAAGCTTGCCGCCTGCTTTAATACGCGCGACTTCCTGCAACACCACTTTGTGCGTTTCGCGATCCAGCTTCATCTGTTTACTGAAGACAATCGCCATCAGCGCCAGCAACGCTACACCGCCGCAGAACACCACCGCAATCGCGTTAACTGCACTTTCCGGCTGCACGTGGGCTTTTGACTGGAAGCCGTAGTAACTGAGGATGGCCCCCATCACAAACACGATAATCGAACGCAGAATCTTGCCGGAGAAGGTCATCGCGCCGGCATAGATGCCCTCACGGCGACGGCCAGTATAGACTTCATCAACGTCCGCGAGGAAGGTGTAAACGGTCCACGGAATGTAGTACACGCCGCCGGTCCCCAGGCCGAAAATGATCGTGATGCCGAACATCAGAATGGTCGCCAGATGCACCGGCAGATGGAAGAACCACAGCGAGGTATAGAGCAACACGGCGAAGATAACGATGCTCAACGCAATAATGTACGGCTTGCTGAAGCCTTTTTTCACGCACAGGCCGATAAACAGCGCCGTAGAGATCAGCTGCAGAATAGAGTTAAGGCTGTTCAGCCCGGCAACCATCGCCGGATCGTGCTGGAGAACGAAAATAACAAAGTAGGTAAAAATGGAGGCAAACAGCCACTCGGCGCCAAAGCCGCACAGGTACATGCCCAGATGCTTACGGAATACGCGCAGATAGAAGGTTGAGCGCATATCTTTCGCCAACGACAGCAGCGTATTCAGCAAACCGGTTTTCGCCTGCACTTCCGTCTCTTCTTCGCGCGGACGTTCCCAGCTGTTGTACCACAGGCAGGCCACCGCCGCGATCAGGATAACGCCGTAGGTTAAGCCAGTCAGGAAGAACGGGGTCGCTGAATCTTTGCCGTACAGCAGAATGAACTGCCCCGGAATAAAGGCGGCGAGGAAGTTGGCCAGTTTGCCGAAAATCGCTTTATAGCCTGTCAGCTTCGAGCGCAGCGCGAAGTCGTCGGTCATTTCGGTGGCTAATGTTTCATACGGCACCATGACGGAGGTATAAATAATCTCGAACATCACATAGGTGCACAGGTAGTACCAGAAACTCAGCCCTTCCACCCACAGCAACGGGTAGAACATCATCAGCGGAATGCCGATCAGCAGGAAGAAGCGGCGGCGGCCAAAGCGCTTACCGAGGCGCGTTTTGCCGAAGTTATCGGTGAGGTAACCCATCAGTGGGTTACTGATGGCGTCAATGACGCTGGCGACGGAGAAAATAAACGCGGCTTCGATTAACGTCAGTCCGCAGAAGGTGGTGTAGAAGTACAACAGCCACGCGCCGCTGATCGCCAGCGCGCCGCTACCTAAGAGGTTTCCGCCTCCGTATGCCAATTGATGGCGCAGATTGACAGGTCTTCCCTGCAGCCCGTGGGGGGCTGAAGCCGTATTTCTTGCCATGAAAAATAAACCTCGTGTTTTATTATTTTGAAAC
>NZ_JANEWH010000185.1:0-7409 GCF_028069715.1 Kluyvera sp. Awk 3
GGTCGAACATTACGTTGATATCCCAGATCGCGCCTTTTTCGCTCTTAAAGGCCTTGGTGAGCTGGAATTCGCCGCCGTTGCCTTCGTTACCCAGACGACCGATCGCCGAGGCGCCGTTATAAGAGCCGTCCACGCCGACGTATTTCTGATCGCCCGCCTGGAAATGCGCGCCGTAGCGGGCGTAGCCGCTGAACTTCAGGCCGAACGGTACCGCCATATCCGGCGTCGCTGCTGCGGTCTGTGGGTTGGTTTCCAGATCCACTTTCTTCGCGGCGGCGGCGTCCATTTTGGCCTGACGATCCGCCAGTGCTTTATCGACGGCTTTGGCCACAATGGCGTCGATTTGTTCCTGAGTAAATTCTTGTGCCATTACAGAGGAAAGAGGGCAAAGTGCGGCAATAACCGCCATAGCTAAAGGAAGTTTTTTTACAGTTTTCATGGTTATCTNAAATTAATTAATTATATTCTCAGACAATAACCATCCCGTTCTGGTGTAAATATAAAAAGACGCCACCAAAACAAGCTGATTTTATTTTTAATATCGTAGGGTACAGTTAAATAATTAGCGTAATTAATATCTCCGTAGTCAGAATGCCTAAATATTAACGTTGGTAAAGATGAATAATCTCTTCCGATAGTTCACGTGCCAACAGGGAATTCATTAAATGATCCTGCGCGTGTACCATAATTAAGGTCATGGGCTGACGCGCGTCACCTGCATCCTGCTCAATAAGCTTGGTTTGCATATGGTGCGCCTGGCGGGCATAGCCATCGGCTTCCCGCAGGAGATTTTTGGCCTCCTCCATTTCACCCTGACGTGCGGCGTGCAGCGCCTCAAAGCACAGCGATCTGGACTGGCCCGCGTTAATGATAATTTCCATTACCGCATCCTCTAACCTAACCATAATAATATCCTCTAACTATTTAAAGTCATGATAAAAAGAGGTCGGAAATAATATATCAATGCTTACTGTTAAATTTATCTTACTTAACTAACGGTTCCGGCTTATGGTGCAGTTGATGGTATTAATTATTGTTGTTGTTCATTGTTGAGCGCCTTTTAAGCGCGCAGCAAAGGTTAATACATGGCCTCATTGACCAGCATATAAATAACATGCGAGACCACCGTATTTAGCGTCCAGAAATAATGGATCGCTCAATCATGAGTGATGACGAAAGTTCATTTTAAAATCTTTTACGCACGCTGTGGAATTCAGCGGCGGAGCATAATCTTGTACATTGGTGCCTATCCTCGAAATGTAAAAAGTTATTGCGATTGTGATTTGATATGAAACTGAAACCGGTTTCTATTCATAAAAGCTAGAAGTGTGATACCCATCAATTTCTCATGCTTATGAGACTAATTATTTCGTCCTGGGTCACAGAAAATTGTCGTTTGAGGATGAAATGAGCATCAATTGAACAAGTGGCGCCAGACGGGAGCTGCGGGAGGTGGGCCTGACAAGCGTAACAGCCGTCAGGCGTGGTGCGGCACGTTGCCGGATCTGCTTTATCCGGCCTACGATTGCTTATTGCTATTTCTGGGTGGGGCACTGAATGGTTTTTATCGCCTTCTCATAGGCCGCGCGATCGTTCTTATCCAACGCCCGCGTGGCGCTCTGCACCGCGGTTTTATTCTCAGCCGACTCCAGCACGCGATTGGCAAACTGGGTATCGCTCAGCCCGCTGTTTGCCGGGCAGTTCTGCTTCACGTCTTTCACCACCTGCTGTTTTTGCTGTTCGAACTTCAGACCTTCGAGCGGTGCGGAAAACGCGACGGCTGGCAGCATCAGGCAGGCAGCGAGACAGATCTTTTTCATGACGGATATCCTTATGTTCATACGGTGAATTAACTATAGCTGGAATCCCGCTATACCGTTTTTACCCGACGGCGTGAGTCCAGCGAAATCAGTATCACCGAGGATAAAATCAGTAGCGTGCCTAACCAGTCCGGCAGGGTGAAGCTGATCCCGAGCAGCAGCAGTGACAAAAACGCGCTGCTCAGCGGTTCGGCGCAGCTGAGGATGCTGGCTTTTGGCCCGCCAATCATCTGTGCGCCCTTCAGGTACAGGCTGAAAGTCAGGGAGGTACCAATCACCACCAGATAGAAAAAGGCCAGCAGCAGGTTACCGGTAATCACGATGTGGGTGCCTTGTCCTGCGTAGAACGGCAGCAGCATTGCGCCGCCAAGCAGCATACTCCAGCCGACGATCGGTAGCGTGCCGTAGCGGGCTATCAACGTTGATGGCCAGGTGGTGTAGAACGCGGCGGCAAAGGCCGAGGCGATCCCCCAGAACAGCGCCGCGCCGGAGATCGAGAGCGACGTTGGGTCGCCATGAGTGACCAGCAAGAAAGTACCGATAAGCGAGGTGGCGATAGCGGCAAAGACGAAGCGGCCAGGCCGTGCTTTGCGCACGATGGCAAACCACGCCACGATAATTGTGGGTGACAGGAACTGCAAAACGGTGGCGGTGGCGGCGTTGGATTTTTCAATCGCCATCAGGAAGGTGAGCTGAACGGTCATCGCACCGACCAGCGAGAAAATCAGCAGACTTATCGCGTCTTTGCGGTTTTTCAGGACGCGGAAGATGCCGTCGCCGTGCAGGAAAGAGAATGTCAGCAGAATAAAACCGCCGGAAAGCAGGCGAATCATGGTCAGAAACGGGGAGCCCATCTGACTGTGTTCCATGATGTACTGCGCGCAAACGCCGGAACTTCCCCACAATATTGCGGCAATTAAGACGTTAAGCATCCCTTTTCTGGTGGCACCCATTTTTCCTCAACCCTGTCATATTATTTTGCTCTGACGGGCATCATAGCATGGCGGGAAGCGTGCCCCCAGCGATGCGCCGGGGGCAAAAGGGTTAGCTGAGATCGACGTTTTTGCTGCCAAAAAGCCAGGTCAACAGGAAACCGCAGAAGTAGGCGACGGCAAGCCCTGCCGCATAGACCGCCATCCCCGCGTAGATACCGCTGCCCGAGGTCATCAGCGGCAGCGCGACCAGCCCAGACGGGCCGAAGACCGTGTTCAGACCGACCGGTAGCCCCATCCAGGCAACGAGGCCGATAAAGAAACCGCCACAGGCGCCGCCGAGACAGGCGGTGACAAACGGCTTCATGCGCGGCAGGGTGACGCCGTAGATCAGCGGTTCGCCGACGCCGAGCAGGCCGGGGATGATAGCCCCTTTAATCTGCGTGCGCAGCAGCGAGCCCTGTTTCGCGCGGTAGTAAAGCGCCAATGCCGCGCCGACCTGACCGGCGCCGGCCATAGCCAGAATGGTGAACAGTGAGTTGAAGCCCTGGGCTTCCATCAGCGCGAAGTACACCGGTACAAAACCCTGATGCACACCAAACATCACCGCCAGCAGGAACAGCCCCGCCAGCACCGCCGAACCAAACGGGTTCCCGTTAAGATGCAGGAACAGCCACGACATGCCGGTAAACAGGTAACCGCCGATAGGCATAATCACCACGAAAGTCACCGCCCCCATAATCAGCAGCGTGACGGCTGACGTGAGGATCATGTCGAGGTTGGCCGGCATAACGCGACGTACCTGTTTTTCCACCCACGCGCCAATGATCGAGGCAATCAGCACGCCGATGATATTGCCGCGGGGGTCAATGGCGTGGCCGAAGAAGTCGGAGATGCCGGAATAGAAACCGACCGCCGCTTTCGGGTCATAGCCGAGGATAAACAGCGCGGCGATAATCGCCCCGTTAACGCCGGAGCCGCCGAACGCTTTCTGTGCGTTATAGCCAATGAGAATACTCAGGAAGGTGAACATGCCCTTACTGAACACCTTCATGTAGCTGATGACATCAACCAGCGTGGCGTTCGGATGGGCGTTCTCCAGCACGAACAGCTGTTCGGCGAGCGTGGCGAAACCCAGCAGCAGGCCAACGGCGATAAAACCTGGGATCAGTGGCGTAAAAATGGTGGCGAACTTCGCGAGGAATTTCTGCACGCTACTGGTTTGTTTCCCCTTTAGCTCCTGCTTTTTGGCGCTGGCGATATCGGCCAGCGAAGCGCTGGATTGAGCCTCATCTGCCTGCGTCAGCGGCGCTTCTTCCAGCAGCAGGTTCATGATCTCCGAAGCGGTCTGCGCCTTGCCTGGCCCCAGGATAATCTGGAATTGTTCGTTGCTGACCACCACGCCCATCACGCCTTCCACCTGACGAATGGCGGCAACGTCGGCATGCGCTTCATTGCGCAGCGTTAAGCGCAGGCGAGTCATACAGTTCCCCGCCTGCACCACGTTTGGCGCTCCGCCAACCAGGGTAAGAATGCGGGCTATCATCTCTTTATTTATTTTTGCCATTCTACGAAATCCCCAGTCTGATGGATTAGTGTTGCAGCGCCTTGCGGATAAAGCCGCCGTTGTCAGCCAGCAGCTGTTTGGCTGCTTCTGCGCTCAAGTTCGCCAGCACCATCACGATGGCGGTTTTGCAGTGGCGGCCGCAGGCATCCAGCGCCGCCTGCGCGGTTGGGCGATCGCACTCGGTGGCTTCCATCACGATGGAAATCTGGCGTTCGATCAGTTTGGCGTTGGTGGCCTCAACGTCGACCATCAGGTTGCTGTAGACCTTGCCGCTGCGGATCATCGCCCCGGTGGTGATCATGTTCAGCACCAGTTTCTGCGCCGTACCGGCCTTCAGGCGGGTAGAGCCCGTCACCACTTCCGGGCCGACAACCGGGGTAATGGCGATGTCGGCGCGCTGCGCCATTTCGCCGTGCGGGTTGCAGCTGACGATCGCGACCAGCGCGTTTTGTTGATGGGCGTAGGCCATCGCGCCCAGTACATACGGCGTGCGGCCGCTGGCGGCGATGCCGACCAGAACGTCATGTTGGTTAAAGCCCAGCGCCTGTAAATCTTCTGCGCCCTGCGCGGCGTTGTCTTCGACGTTTTCAACCGCCTTCAGAATGGCGGTATGACCGCCAGCGATCAGGCCGACAACTTGTTCCGGGCGGGTGCCGAAAGTGGGTGGGCATTCGCTGGCGTCGAGAATCCCCAGACGCCCGGAGGTACCCGCGCCAATGTAAATCAGGCGGCCGCCATGACGGAACGCGTTGGCGACACTGTCAACCAGCTGGGCAATTTGCGGAATATACGGCGTGATGGCATGAGCAACCTGCTGATCTTCGTTGTTAATTACCGTCAGCATCTCTTCGGTGGAGAGGGTGTCAATGTTGGCGCTGTTCGCGTTGCGCCGTTCAGTCAGCAATTTGCTCAGGTCGATACTCATAGGAAACCTCATCATTCACAGTGGCGAGCAGTATAAGGAATTAATTATTCCATTCATGTGAAGGTTATCACGATTAGACGAGTGAGGTAATGTGTGGTTTGTAGCTATAGCGGGAAAAATTGCGGTAATAATATTGGAATATTTTATTACCGCGGTGAATTTTAGCGTGCGCTGCGTGGCTTCTGCAGACCGAAAAACAGCGCGATACCATAAGAAATGGTCATCGCGAAGCTCATTTTCAGCATGGTTTCGCCACCCAATCCGGCCAACGGTGCCGCAATGCCGCCGCAGACGAACATCAGCGTGCCCATTAACGCCGACGCGGTGCCCGACTGCGCGCTGCTGACGGCGCTCATCGCTTCGGCGCCGGAAACGGTGCTGATCCCGCTCATAAACGATACCGTAAAGAACAGGCCGACCAACGCCAGAACAGGCAACTGGGACCAGGCGAACAGCAGCGTCACCGCCGCGCACAGTACCGCCAGCACCAGGCCACGGCGGAGTAGCGTTTCAGCGGCCACACGGCGCGCCAGTTTTGAGAAAATGAGCGCGGCGATAATCAGCCCGATACCGTTCAGGCCAAACAACAGGCTGAACTGCATGGGGCTCATGCCGTATTCGCTCTGAATAACGAACGACGAGGTGCCGATGTAGGAGAACAGCCCGGCCATCATAAAGGCCTGAATCAGGCAGTAGCGCATAAACCGACGATTCTTCAGTACTGGTGTTCCTTTTGGATGCTGCGCCGTGCTGGCGCTTTTGGCCGGCAGCGTTTCATGCAGCACCGTCAGGCTTAACACCAGCAGCACGACGCCAATTCCGGCCATCGTCCAGAACAGAATACGCCAGTCGAAGGCGGTAATGATGTAGCCGCCGAGTACCGGGGAGAGCACCGGGGCGATGCCGTTGACGGTCATCAGCAGGGCAAAAAACTGGGTGAGCAGGGTTCCCTGATAACGGTCGCGGGCGATCGAGCGCGACAGCACCGAGCCGCCCGCCCCGGCGAAACCTTGCAAGAAACGCCAGCCGATCAACAGGTGAATATCCTGAGTGACGGCGCACATCGCGGAAGAGAAGATAAATAACAGCAGCGACAGTGCCAGCGGTTTGCGGCGACCGATACGGTCGCTGAGCGGGCCGAAGAACATCTGGCCGAGGCCAAGGCCGATCAGCGCAGCGGTGAGAGATAGCTGGGTTTGCGTGCCGGTCGCGCTGAGTTGCTCGGTGATTTCCGGCAGCGCCGGGAGATAAAAATCGGTACAGAGTGGGCCAATGGCGGAAAGCAGACCCAGCACCACGACCCATGACAGGGAAACACGCGGCATGAAAGCTCCTTTTGCAATATTCGGGAGGGGTTAGCGTTAACCCCGTTCGGTAAATAAGAGTGTCATCGTGGCAAAAAAGCCTACGCCGCCGGGTTACGGCGACGATGAAATAAAGATCCTGACGTTTACAAAAAGAATGGCTAAACGGAGACGAGCATCTTAATAATATTCTGGTACGTTATTTCCATGTCCTCTGCGGCGGCCTGCTGGGGAATTTGTCGACGGTAAATCGTCCCTTCCACCATCACCGCCATCACCTCGACGCAGCAGCGAATACGGGTTTCGCTGAGGTGCGGGTAGGTATGACGCAGGTGCTCGCAGGCGGTATTGAACATGCGCGCATCGGCCTCTTTCAGCCAGGCGGCTACCTGCGGATTACGGGTCGCTTCAGCGGCCATTTCCAGCATTAACGCATCGTCATCTTCGTTTAACGACATACGCCACGCCAGCATGTGTGGCATCAGATGGGTTTGAGTTTTTCCCGCCATCTCGGCGATCCGATAGTCGATAATCCGGTGGATCATCTCTTCAATAATCGCGTCTTTATTGTTGAAATAACGGTAGATTTGGCCAACGCTCAGCTTCGCTTCGGCGGCAATTTGCGACATGCTGGCAGCGTGAAAACCGCTGTTGCGAAAGCAGCGGCGGGCAGCGGCGATGATCTCGTCCTGGCGGGCTTTTTGCCGGGCTTCCAGCTTGCTGGTCATGCATGTCTCCGTAAGAATTTATAGTGAGAATGATCGTTCTCATTTTTCGCTCATTATACGTAGTGAGCGTCCGATGAAAAGCATTTTCTAATACGGTTTTTTTCTTTTTTACGTTGTGCAAAAAAGAATGGAG
>NZ_JANEWH010000186.1:0-7281 GCF_028069715.1 Kluyvera sp. Awk 3
TTTTTACACTTCAATACAATTAAAACCATTATGAGTATTTGTTAAATGAATGTTTATCACAAAAATTTCAGTTTCATAATTGCGTTATTGTAGTAGAACAACAAATACGTTCGCTTTCCGGAGGTTTATCGCGACTTATAGCTCGCACCTGATGAGCAAAAACAGACAACGAACTGACCTGCTCCCCCTTAATGAATACACCACCATATTCCTCATGCCTTCATCAGCAACGTGAGGCTATCTCTATGACGACGCGTTTCCCCAGCGCCTGGGTGCAGGGTAATGCACCGCAGGCACTGAAGCGGTCAGTGGTTAAAGAGGGAGTTTTTTGAGTGCTTCAATGGCGGTTTGTAGCACAGTCACCATCTGGCGCTGTACCTCCGGGTCGCTCTGATGGCGGGCGTGAATCTGGTGGCGCAGCTCGGCCACGGCGTCGCGTAATGCAGGATCAAAATCGGTAGGGGCTTCGCGCATCGCCTCAGTCATGGTGTTCATCTGCTGAGCGAAGTGGTCCAGCCGCGCCATGATAGCGTCAGCCATAGCTTTGTTTTCTGCCAGCCATGCCGTGCCTTCTGCCGCCAGCGCATAGCGCTTGCGGGTACCTTCCTGAGTGACGGTGACATAGCCGACATCCTCAAGCCAGGTCAGTGCCGGGTAAACGACCCCCGGGCTCGGTTTGTAGAACCCGGCGCTTTTTTCGTCGAGCCGTTTGATCAGCTCATAACCGTAGCTGGCATTCTCCTCCAGGAGGGCAAGCAGCAATAATTGCAGTTCATCGGCGCTGAACTTACGGCCGCGTAAGAACGGCGGGCGTCCACCGTTGCCAAAGAAGTCACCCCGGCCGCCGCGTCCAGCGCCGAAGGGCCCGCCGTGATGGCGCCCAGCCATATGGAAGCATGTCTCATCTTCGTCATCGAACGGGTTGAACATTGCCATACGAGGATCGTGGTGATGATGATGGCCATGGAGGCCGTGTTCATGGTGGCCACAGGCGTGGCGATGGAATCGATCAAAAAACATAGGGTACTCCCGTTTTATAGCGTACGTGAATCTCTGTGTGTATCGTAAGACTGTATCTTAAGATAGTTAAAGGCTATATCTTACGATACAAAAGATCAAGCGCAGTGGTAAAAAATTGTCCGGAGTGGCGGGATGACTGGCTGTAGCCAACATTTCAGCTTAACGGGATGGATCTGCAGGCAGGCAAAACGATATCCGGGGCCGGATATCGTATTCGCCATTAACAATCGGGATGGTTTTTTCCCTTGTGTCGCGCGCTCATCCCGCAAACAATATTCTTTTTCACCGTAAGCTATTCCACAAAAGAATATCTCTGCGCAAGCTGTTCGCTATTTCTCAGCTTATCCGTTTTTCAGTAATCGTTATTTATTATTGTTGATTGGACCCATCTTGCAGATGTGTATAGTGAATTTCACTTTTATAAAGCGATTTTTATTAGCAAGGAGCATTTATGCATCTGGCCCGGTTCCCCCGAATTTTACTTGGTCATTTCCCCACGCCACTGGAGCCGCTAAATAATTTAAGTCAATTATTAGGCGGACCTAAAATATGGATTAAACGTGACGACGCCACCGGTCTGGCAATGGGGGGAAATAAAACCCGTAAACTGGAATTCCTGCTGGCGGATGCGCTGGAGAAAAAAGCCGATGTGGTCATTACCCAGGGGGCGACACAGTCGAACCATGTGCGCCAGACCATTGCAGGTGCTGCGCGTCTGGGGCTAAAAGCAAAGGCGCTGCTGGAAAAACGCGTGACCGATTTTGGCGAAGATTATCAGCGTTCAGGTAACGTGCTGCTGGATAATCTGCTGGGTGGCGACATCGTCGCTCATCTGCCGGCTGGCACAAATATGCAGCAGGCGATGGAAGAATACGCCGGGACGCTGCGCGAGCAGGGGCATACGCCGTATATCATTCCCGGCGGCGGCTCGAATCCGATTGGTGCGCTGGGCTATGTGGCCTGCGCGGAAGAGCTGTTGTATCAGTCATCTGAACGTCGTCTGCGTATCGATCATGTGGTTCACGCCACGGGCAGTACCGGTACGCAGGCCGGGCTGGTGGCGGGTTTTACGGCCACTAACAGTCATATTCCGGTACTGGGTATTAGCGTGCGCGCGCCAAAAGCGCAGCAGGAAGAGAATGTCTGGAATCTGGCCTCACGGACGCGGGAGCTGCTTGGCGTACCGGGAGAACTGTCGCGGCATGCGGTGGTCGCGAATAGCGACTATGTCGGCGACGGGTACGGTTTGCCGACGGAAGGGACCCTCGAAGCGTTAACGCTGCTTGCCCGTCATGAAGGCATCTTGCTTGACCCGGTCTACTCCGCAAAAGGCATGGCCGGGCTAATCGATCTTATTCGTAAAGGCCATTTCCGCTCAGATGAAAACGTCGTGTTTATCCACACCGGCGGCGCGGCAGGTTTGTTTGGTTATCGCCAGGTGTTAGAGCATGGCTAAGCCTTTTCTGCTTGGCGTGCTGGGCGGCATGGGGCCGCTGGCGACGCTGGATTTTCAGCGCCGCTTGCTGGATGCCACCCCTGCGCAAAGCGATCAGCAGCAGATCCCTTCGGTGGTCTGGAACGTACCGCAAATTGTCGATCGCCAGAAAGCGCTAGCGGGCACCGGACCGTCGCCTCTGCCACAGTTACTCCACGGTATTGAGAAGCTGAATCAGGCGGGCGCAAGCCATATCGCCATTCCCTGCAACACCGCGCACCACTGGTACGATGCGCTCAGTGAAGCGAGTGAGGCGCCGATTCTGCATATCGTTGATGCCACGTTGGATGCGCTGTCACTGTCAGCGCCAAAGCCACGGCGGGTAGGGGTGATTGCCACCAAAGGCACGCTGGAAGCGGGCTGGTATCAGAACCGCCTGGCGCAGCAGGACATCGAAGTGGTTGTGCCAACGGAAGAGGAACTGACGCAGTGGTTTGTGCCTGGCTGCTACGCGGTTAAACGCGGTGAGCTAAAGGAAGGGGGGGAGTGGCTGTCACTGCAGGCTAATGCACTGTTTGCTCGCGGGGCACAAAAACTGGTGCTGGCCTGTACTGAAGTACCCGTTGCGTTTGAGGCGGTCAATGCCCCGTTCCGTCATCTTACCTTCGACCCGGCACAAGCGCTGGCCGAGCGATGTTCGCAGTTATGGCAAATAAAGAGATAAACCGTCCGGTGCAGTGTCGGGCGAAATCATCGGTTTCATCAAAGGAAAAATAAAATGAAAAAAAGTCTCTGCTTATTAATCGCAGCGGGTGGTTTATGGGCAAATATGAGTTTTGCCGAGACGCCGGCTGAGGTCCGTGTCGCTTATAGCGGCGGTTCGCAGGTATTAATGTTGGCAAAAGCCGACGGCTCTCTGGATAAAGCGCTAAACAGCAAAGTGAAATGGGTGCAATTTGCATCGGGCGCCGATGCGTTGAATTATTTTGCCAGCAATGCCATTGATATTGCTAATTTCGGGTCCAGTCCTGCCACGGCGGGTATCGTGCGTAAATTACCGGTCGAGATTATTGGCGTGTCGGGCGTGATTGCCAGCTACGAGCGACTGATTGGCAAAGATGGCATTGTGAAAATCAATGATATCGAAGGTAAGCGTGTGGCTTATCCGCCAAACTCAACGGCACAGTACGCCCTTGAAGCCGCAATTAGCGTGAACAATCTGGATCGCAGCAAAATTACGCTGCTGCCGCTGCGTCCGGCTGAGATGGTGGCGGCCTGGAAACGTGGCGATATTGATGCTGGCTACGTCTGGGCGCCATTTGCCCAGGAGCTGGAGGCATCGGGCGGGCATCAGGTCTTTGCGACCAAAGATCTGCAGAAAGACGGCTATCTGATCTACAACAACTACGTCGTACGCAAAGCCTTTGCGGAACAATATCCAGAAGCGGTCACCGCCTTCCTGCGCGTGCACCAGCAGAAAGTGGATGAGTTCAGGAAAGACCCGGAACGCGCCGCGGCGATTGTGGCTAAAGAGGTTGGCGCGCCGGTCACCACCGCAGCAAATACGCTCGGCGGGCTGGAATACCCGACGCTTGCCCAGCAGGGCACTGCCGACTGGCTGGGTAACGGAACACACACGTCCGACAGCGGTATTGGCAAAGCATTGAGCAAAACCTCCAGTTTCCTTGCAGGTATCGGCGAGATTCGCCAGCGTGATATTCCCGCCAACTGGGATAACGCGATCCAGTCTCGCTACATTCGTGATGCGGCGGTGGCGGCACAATGAGATTGAGTCAGCATATCGCCATCAGCGTGCTGTCGGTGGCGGTTTTCTTTATCGTCTGGCAGGTGGCGGCGACGCGACAGTGGGTTGATCCCTTGCTGCTGCCGTCGCTCACCGACATCGGGCTGACCACCGAAGAGCTGCTGGCAGACGGCTACCGTCAGGTGCCGCTGTGGGAGCATATCGCGGTGAGCCTGGCGCGCGCCCTCAGCGCGTTTGCGGTGGCCATTATTATCGGGATTCCGCTGGGTCTCCTGATGGGTTTGTCGGAGGGTTTGTCGGCAGTGCTTAACCCTTTTGTTCAGTTTCTGCGTCCGCTGCCCAAAATCGCGCTTATCCCGCTGGCGGTGGTCTGGTTGGGCATTGGCGAAGCATCCAAATTTTTCCTGATTTTTATTGCCACTTTTTTGAGCGTCGTGGTGGGCGCGTCGGCGGCCGTTGAGCGCATTGGCCGCTCGCGTATTCGTGTGGCGCAAACCCTCGGCGCCTCTCGCTGGCAGATTTTTCTGCGCGTGGTGCTGCCGGATGCGCTACCGGATCTTTTCACCACCGTCAGGCTTTCGATTGGCATTGGCTGGACGTCGTTGATTGCGGCGGAAATGGTCGCGGCCAGTTCGGGGCTGGGCTGGATGGTTATTAACGCCAGCTCTTATCTGCGCACCGATATCGTCATGCTCGGTATTTTGCTGCTGGGTGGCATCGGTTATTTGCTGGATCTCTTACTGCTGGGGCTACAACGTCTGACGGTGCCCTGGGCGGGGAAAGAATAATGAGTGCAATCACTCTCGAAAATGTGTCGCTCGCTTTTGCGGCGAAACCACAGCCGTTTACGGTACTGGAAGATATCAGTCTGACCCTGACGCGCGGCGAGTTTGTCGTGCTGCTCGGGCCATCCGGCTGCGGAAAATCCACCATTCTGAACCTGGTTGCCGGGTTCAATAAACCGGATAGCGGACGGGTGGCGGCAGGGGGTAAAACGGTGCGGCAGCCGGGGCCGGATCGCGGGATGATTTTCCAGCAGCCCAATCTGTTTCCCTGGCTGTCGGTGCTGGACAACGTCACCTTTGGCCCGCGGCTGGGAAAACATCGCAAGAACGAAACCAACGCTCAGGCGAAGGCGTGGCTGGAACGCGTGGGGCTGAAAGGGTTCGAGAATCACGCGCCCTGGCAGCTTTCCGGTGGTATGAAACAGCGCGTGGCGCTGGCACGCGCCTGGCTTCCCGGCCCGGAAGTGCTGCTGCTTGATGAGCCGTTTGGCGCGCTGGACGCGCAAACCCGGCTGATGATGCAAGAGTTGCTGCGTGAGGCCTGGTTATCCACCGGCACCACGCTGCTTTTCGTCACCCACGATGTGGAAGAGGCGTTGTTTCTTGCCGATCGCATCCTGATCATGTCGGCAAAACCAGGAAAGATCGTCGATGAGATCGTTCTGCCCTTTGGGCGGGAGCGGGATATTGAAACGTTGGCCGAACACCCTGCCTACAGCGAGATCAAACACCACGTTTTGCATCGGGTACGGCTCGAGGCAAAGCGGCACCTGGGCTAAACGTCGGGAATGAATCAACTCCTTTTGAGCAAATGCCCCCGCAGGGGCATTTAAAACAAGATTTAGTCAAAGATGTAAGCGTTAACGAGGTTTTCGAGCTGTTCCTGATGCCCACTTTGATGCTGAGGGTTAAGGTTATGCTGCTCGGCATAGTGGGCAAGCTGCGCTAGCGACAGTCGTCCTTGCATAATTTGTTGGCCCAGTTCGCCATTCCAGCCTGCATAGCGTTTTTCAAGGCGCTTATTGAGCGCGCCATCTTCAAGCATACGAGCGGCTTTCTTCAGCGACAGCGCCATCACATCCATTGCGCCAATGTGGCCATAGAACATATCGTATTTATCGGTGCTTTGACGACGCACTTTGGCATCAAAGTTCAGACCGCCAGTCGTAAACCCGCCAGCTTTGAGGATCTCATACATCACCAGCGTGTTCTCTTCAACGCTGTTCGGGAACTGGTCGGTATCCCAGCCAAGTTGCGCATCGCCGCGGTTGGCATCCACGGAACCGAAGATATCCAGGGCAATCGCACTGGCAATTTCATGCTGGAAGGTATGCCCTGCAAGGGTCGCGTGGTTGGCTTCGATGTTGACTTTAATCTCTTTTTCCAGACCAAACTGCTTCAGGAATCCATATACCGTGGCGACATCGTAGTCGTATTGATGCTTAGTCGGCTCCTGTGGTTTCGGTTCGATCAGCAGCGCGCCACGGAAACCGATTTTATGTTTGTGTTCAACGACCATCTGCAGGAAACGGCCAATTTGCTCGCGCTCCTGGCGCAAATCCGTATTCAGAAGCGATTCATAACCTTCGCGGCCGCCCCACAGAACATAGTTTTCACCGCCCAGTTTCTGGGTTGCGTTCATGGCGGTAACGACCTGGGTTGCAGCCCAGGAGAACACTTCAGGATCCGGGTTGGTTGCCGCACCGGCGCCGTAACGGGGGTGGGTAAAGCAGTTGGCGGTTCCCCACAGCAATTTCATTCCGGTTTCTTGCTGTTTTTGCGCCAGCACATCGGTCATTACGGCAAAGTTATTCAGATATTCCTTCAACGATGCGCCTTCTGGCGAGACGTCGACATCATGGAAGCAGTAATACGGCACATTGAGTTTGTGGAAGAATTCAAAAGCAACGTCGGCTTTCATTTTTGCCAGCGCGAGCGCATCGCCAGCCTGCTGCCAGGGTTGTTCAAAAGAGCCCTTGCCAAACATATCCGCGCCATTCCAGCAGAAGTTATGCCAATAACAGGCGGCAAAGCGCAGATGTTCTTCCATTCGTTTACCCAGCACGATTTCATCCGGATTGTAATGACGAAAAGCGAGTGGATTAGTCGTTTTAGGTCCTTCAAAACGTACACGATCGAGCTGATCGAAATAATTTTGCATAATGAACTCCATAATTCAGAAAGCGAAAAGTCAATCACTGTGGCTATCCTGTATTTTCCATCGCGTCTTGATCAATTACGGAATTTCATTCGTAGATTAGGAGATTACTCAAACG
>NZ_JANEWH010000187.1:0-7220 GCF_028069715.1 Kluyvera sp. Awk 3
CTCTTAACCCAGCGTATATAAACAAAAAAAGACCTCGAATGAGGTCTTTCTGAAGGAAAAAATAGAATGGAGAAACTAAAGCAGATTTACTGAATGTCTCGCTCGACGGCAAGGGCAACCCCCTGACCACCACCGATGCACAGCGTCGCCAGGCCTTTGCGCGCATCGCGTTTAATCATCTCGTGAACCAGAGAAACCAGAATTCGGCAGCCCGATGCGCCTATCGGATGCCCCAGAGCGATCGCTCCGCCGTTGACGTTGACCTTCTGTTCGTTCCATTCCAGCATTTTACCCACCGAAATGGCCTGCGCGGCGAAAGCTTCGTTGGCCTCAATCAAATCCACCTCATTCAACTGCCAGCCTGCGCGCTCCAGGCACCGTCGCGTGGCATAAACCGGTGCAATCCCCATCAGCGCCGGATCCACCCCCACGCTGGCAAACGCACGGATCCGCGCCAGGATAGGTAACCCCAGTTCAAGCGCTTTGCTTTCGCTCATCATCAACACCGCCGCCGCGCCGTCGTTAATGGATGAAGCGTTACCCGCCGTCACCGAGCCCGACAGATCGAACGACGGGCTCAGCCGCGCCAGTGCTTCCGCGCTGGCATCGGTTTGCGGCTGCTCATCGGTATCCACAATTTGCGGCTGACCGCCAGGCTGTGGGTTTATCACCGGAACGATTTCGTCGCGAAAACGCCCCGAATCGATAGCCTTGCGGGCTTTATGCTGCGAGCTTAACGCCCAGGCATCCTGCTGCTCACGGCTGATGCCATATTCACGCGCCAGATTCTCCGCCGTGACGCCCATGTGATAATCGTTGAAGGCGTCCCACAGGCCGTCATGCACCAGGCTATCGATAAGTTGGCTATTGCCCAACTGTGCGCCGGTGCGGCTGTCGGTCAACACGTGCGGCGCGCGGCTCATATTTTCTTGCCCGCCGGCGATAACCACATCCGCTTCACCGCATTGAATCGCCTGGGTCGCCAGATGCAGCGCCTTCAGGCCCGATCCGCAAACGTCGTTAATGGTGATGGCCGATACGGTATTTGGCAGACCGCCTTTTATCGCAGACTGCCGCGCCGGGTTTTGCCCGGTACCTGCGGTCAGAACCTGACCAATAATCACTTCGTCGATCGACGTCGCGGCAATGCCGCTGCGTTCGACCAACGCGTTGATCACCAGGCTACCCAGTTCGACGGCGGAATGACGCGCCAGCGCCCCCTGAAAACAGCCGATGGGCGTACGGACAGCACCTACGATAACGACATCTTTCATCTCAACCTCAGCGCAAAATAACCTGCGTATAGTAGATGATTGTTATCAACTTTTTTCGCAATTGTTTAAAAAAAGTGAGTCTTATCACAAAGGAATTGCTTATCGTCTGCGCTACGTCGACACCTGCTGGAGGTACTGACGTAGCCAGCTCCCCGCCGCCCCCAGGGGAGCCTCTTTATGCCAGAGCAAATCGATAGAAACCGACATGGGCCAGCCTGTAATATCCAGCATAGTCAGCTCCGCCGAACTGGCAAATTCATCCACCAGCGCACAGGGCAATACGCACCATCCCAGCCCCTGCGCCGCCATGCTCAGCAGCATCAGATAGTTGGGTGCCGACCATACTGGCCCGCGCGCGGGTGCGGTGCGATTCTCCAGATAGGTATTCAACCGAAGCTCGCGCCACGTGCGCAGTTGCTCCCACTCCACGCGTGTCTGCGCGGTCAGAGGATGATCGGGAGAGACATAGACCGCCATGCGCGTCTGCATCGGCAGACGGGTATGACCAATATCGGTAGGGTAGTCGTCGCGCGCCTCAATCAACCCCACCTGCGCGCGGCCTTTTTGCAACAGATCGATCACATCATCATCCTCCCCCACCAGACATTCAAACTCGGTATGCGGGAAACGACGATCGAACTGCGCCAGCAGATCTTCCAGCACGTCCGGATGCAGAGTATCCGACAGCACAAAAGTCAGCCGCGCTTCCGTTTCACCGCTCAATGAAACCGCCAGCTCATCAAGCCGTTCGCTGGCGGCGAGGATCGCCTGCACGTAGCTCAGCACCCGCTGACCTTCCGGGGTCAATACCGGCTGGCGCGCAGAGCGATCGAATAGCGTGACGCCGAGATCCACCTCCAGATGAGCGATGGCGGTGCTGATCGTCGACTGACTTTTACGAAGACGGCGTGCCGCGGCGGAAAAGGAACCACAGGAGACGGTTTCAACGAAGGCGGTCAGAGCTTCGGGGGAATAGCGCATGAAGTATCTACTTTATCGATGGATTCTATCTTTTACTTATCACATTTACCCATAAAATGCGCATAACAGTGTTCAATAAAACGAAGGTCATCAGATGCAACACGATTTATTACATCGCAGAAAGCTGCCGGAGCGTATTTTCCACGCCGTGTGCTTTGAAGGGATCGCCACCGCGATCCTCGCTCCTACTGCCGCCTGGCTGATGCAACGGTCCGTACTGGAAATGGGGGGACTCACGATTATTCTGGCCACCACCGCCATGGTGTGGAACATCATCTACAACGCCGTTTTTGACCGCCTGTGGCCGGTCACTCGCGTAAAGCGGACGGCAAAAGTGCGTGCCCTGCACGCCCTGGGATTTGAGTGTGGGTTTATCGTTATTGGCGTCAGCATCGTGTCGTTCGTGCTGGGCGTAACGCTGCTGCAGGCACTCACGCTGGAGATTGGCTTCTTCCTGTTTTTCCTGCCTTACACCATGCTCTACAACTGGGCGTACGATACGCTGCGCGATCGCATCATCAAACGCCGCCAACAGAATCTTTACGCACAAAATTAGTCTTCTTTTCAGGCCGATAACAAGCGGCCTGAAAATGTTCAGCCACACGAAAAGCTAATTATGGTAAATTGTCCGCCATTTTTTTGGTTTTATGGTTGATATATTCAGATAATGTCTAAAATTTGGTCTAAAGACGAAACTCTATGGAGCTTTGCCCTATATGGCACTGCCGTCGGAGCGGGAACCCTTTTCCTGCCCATCCAGCTAGGGGCCGCCGGTGCGGTAGTTCTGTTTATCACCGCACTGGTGGCATGGCCGTTAACCTACTGGCCGCACCGCGCTTTATGTCAGTTCATCCTTTCCGCTAACACTCCGGCGAGCGTTGGCATTACCGGCGCCGTCTCCCACTACTATGGCAAAAAGATCGGCAGTTTAATCACCGCGCTCTATTTCATTGCCTTCTTCGTGGTGGTGCTAATCTACGCCGTCGCTATCACCAATTCCCTGGCCGAGCAGATTGCCCGCTATACGCCCGTCGATTTACCCTTGCGTGCATTGATTAGCCTGGGCGTGGTGCTGTTGCTGAACCTGATCTTCCTGACCGGTCGCCAGACCACTATCCGCGTCATGGGCATGCTGGTGTTCCCGCTGATCGCCTACTTCCTGTTCTTATCGCTCTATTTAACCGGAAGCTGGCAGCCGTCGCTGCTGACCACGCAGATGGAGGTCAACACGCACACTTTGCATCAGGTGTGGTTGTCCATTCCCGTGATGGTTTTCGCTTTTAGCCATACGCCGATTATTTCGACCTTCGCCATCGACCGTCGAGAGAAATACGGCGAGCAAGCCATGGGTAAATGCAAAAAAATCATGAAGGTAGCGTACTTGGTTATCTGCCTGAGCGTGCTGTTCTTTGTGTTCAGCTGCCTGCTTTCGATTCCGCCGTCGTACATTAATACGGCAAAAGAGGAAGGCGTCACCATCCTCTCTGCGCTATCGATGATGCCTGACTCACCAGGCTGGCTGTCGATTTCCGGCATTATTGTGGCGGTTGTGGCGATGTCAAAATCGTTCCTCGGCACCTATTTTGGCGTGATTGAAGGAGCGAGTGAGATGGTGAAAGCGTCGCTGAACCAGGTTGGCGTGCGTAAGAGCCGCTCGTTCAATCGCGGGCTGTCTATCCTGCTGGTCTCCGCAGTAACGTTCATCGTCTGCTGCATCAACCCGAATGCCATTTCGATGATTTACGCTATCAGCGGCCCGCTGATCGCCATGATTCTGTTTATCATGCCGACGCTGTCGACTTACCTGATCCCGGCGCTGAAGCCCCACCGCTCTATCGGTAGCCTGATTACGCTGATTGTCGGGTTAATGTGTGTATCGGTGATGTTTTTAGGTTGAACAACAAACGGGCAGCCAGCGCTGCCCGTTTCGCTCTGCTTACGACGCCTCAAAAATCAGTACGTTCCACGAGTGCCGTTTCACCACCATCTTCAGCATACCGTCCTGCAGTTCAGCGCAAGGCAGCATAACCGGGACAACATTATCGGGTTGTTCGAAGGTGTTCCCTTCGCGGTAATCTTCGCTATACAACAGCGTATGCGAAATCGCTTTTAACGTCGTGAAGCTGTTCAGCCGTAGCTGTAACGCATAATCATCGTTCAAATCATGGTTGGCGATAAACACCGCGAGCCGCCCGCTGGCCTCATCAAACGTTGCCGCCGTTTCCAGCGCGACATGTTCGCCGTGATGCCCGGTTTTAACGGCTTCGATATTCGTTATCGGACGCAACGAAGCCCCTTTCGCATAGCGGGCCACATCGCGGAAAGGATAAAACGTCGCCTGGCGAATGGCGCCTCCGCCGGGCTGGGTCGAAATCATCCCACCTTCATTGACCAGCAGCGACTGGCAGGCGATTTTTACCCGCTGCGCATAGTTGAGAAATGTACAAAGCACACCACCGTACACCACCGCATCCAGCTGCGTGAAACTGGCGTAGCCGTAGGTTTGCTGCTGGCCTCCCGGTACGGCACCAGACTCCGTTACCACGCCCCATTCATCAAAGCTGATGTTGATCTCTTTATCCGAATGACGACGGCCTTTCACAAAATCACAGGCGGCAATCACCGTATCGAGATAACGGCGTAGATCAGCGAACAGCCACGGAATATCACGTTCATCTTCATGGGCCGCATACACCAGCAGCTTGTTCTGGCGGTAGTTCAGATAGCGATGTAGCGAAATATAATCAATATCGTCATAGCAAGTCTCAAGGACGATCCGATCCCACTCGCCAAAGGTGAGGTGCCCCTCTTCGTTCGTGCAGGATCCACAGGCGATGGTCTGCGCACGCGGGTCCATCCACTTGATAATTTTTGCGGCCTCTCGTGCTTTACGGGCATATTCCTGCGCCGTCATGGCGCTTATTTGCCACTTACCGTCCATCTCATTACCAAGACACCACAAACGAATATCATGGGGTGTTTCAACGCCATGCGAACGGCGCAGTTCGGCCCAGTAGGTACCGGATGGCGTATTACAATAATCCACCAGCTCTCCGGCAGCCATCGGCGTGCCGGTGCCGAGATTACAGGCCATGATCAGCTCAACGCCCGCATCTCTGGCAAAGGCGGCAAACTCATTGGTACCGACCTCGTTGGTCTCGAGCATGCTCCACGCCATATCCTTTTTAACCGGACGCTGCGCTTTTGGCCCCACACCGTCCTGCCACTGATAGCCAGAGACAAAATTTCCCCCCGGATAGCGCACTCCGCTGATGCCGGCCTCATGCATCAGCGCCTTCACATCGTTGCGAAATCCTAAGGCGTCCGCCTGCGGATGTTCCGGTTCATATAGCCCGCCGTAAAGGCAACGCCCCAGATGCTCAACGAACGATCCCATCAGTCGGGGGTCGACATCACCAATCACATAGTGTTTATCATAATGAATTGCAGCGTGTTTCATTTCGTCCCCTCTGACACGGTGAAGAGTTCATGCTCGATACGCCCCATCGTCTGGCGATCGAGCTTGTAGAAAAACTGAAACAGGATCCAGCTTGCGGCATAGCCCGCCGCGGGAATACCGGCCATCAGCAGATAAATGCCTGAGACGGCGCTTTCGCTTTGCTGCGCCGCGTCCGGAACGTAACCGTAGAGCGAGAGAATGCCGCCCACCAGCGCGCCGCTTACCGCCAGCGAGACCTTCAGGGTAAACAGGTTGCTGGACGCACACAGCCCCGCCATTCTTTTCTTTAATTTCCATTCGCCATAATCATCGGCATCCCCGACAAAACTCCATAAAATAGGCGCACTGGTCAAGTGGACGACGGAAAGGACAAAATAAAAAGAGAAAATGAGTGTCTGATTCAACGGATCAATTAAATATAACGCTAATGACAACGCCACCAGACACAGCTTCACATATTTATATACCGCAACCTTGCAAAAATAACGGGTAAACAGTGGGGTAATCAGACAGCCAATAATACCTGCCACAATCCCCAGGCTCATAAATAATGTGCTCATCCAGTCATTAAGATGCATGATATATTTGGCAAAATAAATCGCGACGGCACCACGAACAAATGAAGGGAAACAGTCAAGAAACATTCCCAGCGAGCACACAATAAGCTGATCGTTCTTTAAGGCATTTTTCAGATTCGTTAAGATACCATCATTATTTTCATTTTGCGGCTCCACGCGTTCCCTGGTGGTACGAAAGCAGAAAACAAACAGCACCAGCGCTAAAACAGAATAAAGCGTAACGACCCAGAAAAAACCTGTTTGCCGATTACCACCGCCAAAATACTGCACCAGCGGCAGCAACGTAAAGGTGCAAAACAGCCCTGCGACGGCCCCGGCAATGCAGCGATACTGTTGGCAGGAGACGCGTTCCCTGGCATTGCCAGTGATGACGCATCCTAGCGAGCAGAACGGAATATTAACGGCTGAATAGAGCAGTGAGAGCAGCAGATAAGTAAAAAAAGCATAGATGATTTTTGCATTCGGCCCTAAATCGGGTGTGTAGAACATCATCATACAGCTTATTGTAAAAGGCACTGCGCACCATAGCATCCACGGCCGGTAGCGCCCCCAACGACTTTTTGTTTTATCGATCATCGCCCCATAAAGTGGATCAAAAAAGGCATCGATTACACGTACCAATAAAAATATGCTGGCGACAACCCCAGCGTTAATACCGTAAATATCAGTATAGAAGAACGCCAAAAACATCGTAATGGGATTAAACAGTAAGTTACAGGCGGCAT
Source organism: Kluyvera sp. Awk 3 (assembly GCF_028069715.1). Lineage (NCBI taxonomy): Bacteria > Pseudomonadati > Pseudomonadota > Gammaproteobacteria > Enterobacterales > Enterobacteriaceae > Kluyvera > Kluyvera sp. Awk 3. Next base: position 7,019 of record NZ_JANEWH010000187.1, read on the forward strand.
CGCCAGAACTAAAGCCCACCTTTTCAAATACGCTGAGTTTCTCCACTGCCTTGTTGGGAATCATAATGATGTAACCTTATGGCAAATAATAAAAGAATGTCATGTCTAAGCAAGGTGGATTTTAAAGGCATGGGGATTCTTTTTCATGCTGCACACATGGATAATCTGGCTAGCAAAATAAATATGTGACCGTCGTTGTAAC
>NZ_JANEWH010000188.1:0-7205 GCF_028069715.1 Kluyvera sp. Awk 3
GTATAAATCTTCACTTTCTGAGATAAAGTACTTTCAGAATGAGATGACTAACATTGAAGCAAAATATGCCGCCATACAGTGTGCAAAATTTACTGACGATAAGACTGCATTTTCAAGTGCTATCGCAGCACTAACAGCAACAGAGCGCAATGCACTACTTGAGAAGGGACAAACAACAGCAGAAATTGAAATAGCCAAAATCGAAAACAAGAACATTTCATTAATTTCAGAGAAAGTGATGAAGTTCATTAAAAATAAGAATGATGATCAATAGATAATCTCTTACAATAGTGGTCAGTTATTGATGAAACTGACCATGCTTTATCCCTTTTATATCCGTATCAGATTTTAAATCTAGCATGGATAGACATCCATCAATGAAACCTTTCACCATTAACATTTCCGCTGACTAGCCTCCATAAATAATTACTGCACGATGCAAATGATGACCGCTCCTGGCACGAAGCAGACGAGTTAATTGAGCTAAAGGTCCGCTGTGAGCGAAGAACGGAAGTTCGCAGTTGATCTCGTAGTTAAATAGTCGCATTACTAACATTGCAGCGTGTTAATCAACGGGGAGCAGATCACCCCATAGAGGATAGATTTGAAATATCCTCTGGAGCGGATATGCCAAAAATATCTGTCATGGGGGATAAAATGAACGTAACTTCACCCAAAATGCTGGCCCAGGCAGTGAGGAATGCTCGCAAGCAACGTAAGCTGTATTAGCTCAGATCAAATCGTGACTAAAACAACTCGCGCATTTTTGATTGTAGCCATGATATTCCTGCAGTAGCCTTTCTCTCTGGATCTGTTCATAAAATTATTTGTTCATGAATCATGAACAGTATTTTCGTGAACGATGACAGGATAGAAAGCCAATACCCACATTAAGGTGCGCTACAATCATCAATAGTTCCGGCAAATATCTGAACTAACACTAACCAATAAGCTTTACTGATTCAATTCCTGTACCAACCTGGTGTTGATATACAGCTTTTCGCGACCAACGCTCATTTCTTCCAGTACGCCTATCTCGACTAACTGTTTGAGATACGCTGATGCCGTCTGTCGTTTAGCGATACCTCGTTCAACAAGGTTATCGATCCGGCAATACGGTTGCGCATAGAGCACCTGGATGAGTTCATAGGTATAAATTTTTGGTAGTTTCTCACGAACATACTCGGTCGTTTCTGCCATCAATGCCCGAACAACCGCAATCTTGTCAGTCGTCCATCGGGACGTGTTTTCTACGGCCTCCAGCATAAATAATATCCACGATTCCCAATCTCCTTCCTCTGTTACCCTACGCAAGAGCGTGTAGTAATCACTACGTCTCTCCAGAATAAAGCGGGACAGGTACAGGATAGGCAGTGAAAGTAATTCATTTTGAATCAGGTAAAGAATATTCAGGATACGGCCTGTTCGCCCATTCCCGTCCGGAAAAGGGTGGATACACTCAAACTGATAGTGCGCAATAGCCATTTTCACCAATGGGTCTAAATCATCATCGCCATGTATGAACTGCTCCCAGTTCGCCAATAAGTTACGGATGGTATCTTCACCCACCGGTGGCGTATACACCACGCTGTTATTCTGATCGCGCAGTACCGTGCCCGGTGTTTTCCTTATATCGGTCTGAACTGCGCGTAATTTGGTGCAGATAGCGATTGCGGTGTTTGTGCAAAGTGGATAGGTCTCAAGATGGGTATAACCATCATAAAGCGCCGTACGATAACGCAATGCTTCTTTGGTTGCTGGATCTGCTCCGTCTGCACGATCAGCATACTGAAAGAGCTGATCGCTGGTCGTTACGATGTTCTCAATGCGTGAGGAATCTTTCGCTTCCAGCATCGGGAGAATGTTAATCAACAATCCCTGATCGGGGATCAACTCACCCGCCGTTTTCAGCTCTGCAATTGCCGCGCGCGCATTTATACACGCTTTTAGTACATTACGTGTTTCTATCTGCTGCAGATCAGGCGGCAGTTTTGGCAGATCGTTGTAAGGGGCTTCGGGATTCCAGTTCATATGTTTATAAAAACCGATTTTATCGACATATAGATATCATATGTCGATGCTATAAGTATGTCACGGCATCATGTTTAAAAAATCGTGTTTTATCGACATATCGCCGCAACGTGTCGATGGCATAAACATGTTTTGGCTATATGTTTAAAAAAATGCTTTTTATCGACATATCCTCAGACGCTTGGCGCAGACTATCTGGATTTGCCTGGGAAGAGACTTCACTACCTGAGATGTATCAACCTTTAAATGAGGTCTCTCGGCAACCTTGCAACTGCAAAAAATGCCCCTATTTCATGACTAATTAAGCGCGAAATTCTAGCCATGGAGGAAACTACCGATGTCACCCCGGACACACCGCAAGCTCGTAAGCGTTGAAGTGATGTGGCCTGCTCAGACGCTACCGCTTCCCCTGCAACAGGTAGTCGAAGCACTGAATCAGGGCGAAACGCCCGATCAGATTATTATCCGCATGAACCAACAGGGCCTGCTGGCGTGGCGTGAGGATGCATCCGCGCAGGATACACACGATATCTTTCAGGTACGGCTGGACAATCAGCATGAGGCGCGATTTCTCTGCCGCTACGTTACGTTGCCGCTGCACTAATGCCCCTATGCCGGTAACGTGAAATTGAATAGTGCTGTTTATTACCGGATAAATTAATATGCTATAAAATAAAGAGTTAGCATATGTCGTTTCAGGGATGATGAGTTGTAAATGAAGAAGAAACTGCCAGACCAGCTTTCCAAGGAATGCATTATTGCGGCTATGCGCGCCTATGATGAAGGTGTACACCACCAGTTCAGCGAGTCCCGGCTGTATGATGTGGTCTTTGAAGGGCGCAGTTATCCACCGAAAGCTATAGTCGGTATTGCTGCTTCAAATATGACAGGCGTTGAGTTTTCCCCTGAAGATTTTAGTGGTGGTATCAAGTCGAAATGTGTCAAGTTGCTTACCGATCAAGGGTTCCAGATCGTTGAGAAAAATTTGGGTAACGAGCAGCCTGCCATCAGTATTTTTCCTGATGAACTGCCGCCGCAGAGCGTATTTAATGAAGGTGCAGCTACGCAGGTAACGGTTAACCGCTATGAACGCGACCGTAAGGCCCGGCAGGCCGCATTAGCCTGGCATGGTTGCCTGTGCAAAGTATGCGGCATTGATATGATGAGGGTGTATGGTGAGATAGCAAAAGGTTTTATCCATATACATCACCTGATTCCGCTATCAGACATCAAAGAGAATTACTCTCTGGATCCCAAAAAAGATCTTATTCCCGTCTGCCCTAATTGCCACGCCATGTTGCATCGGCGTAATCCGCCTTTTTCGCCTGAAGAATTGAAATCAATTATTGAATATCATGCGGCTCTTTAGGTATTACAGCCCATTCGCTGTGGCTCGGTGGAAGAGAGTATTTTGATATAAATTGCTATTCGCGCAGCAACTTCAGCCACGGATTATTCACCGGCACTTTCTCCCCCAACACCTGCTTCGGATCTTCCATCAGAAAACCTTTCAACTGACTACTTTTCTTTTGTGGAACCTGAACCTCGCAGGTCCAGATAAAACTGTCATCATTACAGCGCAGGGCCAGCCCTGACTCCTGAAACATTCGCTGTGCCAGTTTCCAGCCGTCGCCGGTATCGCCTGTAGTTTCTGCTGCGTATGTCTTAAAGATCCCCGGTGAAATCAAGAAAAGATGGTTTTCCACCACATGTACCTTGCCGTTCCGGGTATTCACCGTGCCTGAAGGGTTGGTGTGGTTCTTCAGCCACTGCAGGAAATTATTATTGTCACCAAGCCTCGGGTCGTCTGCTATCTCCGGCAGCGGTTGAGTGGGAGCGCTAAGTTCAGGGACGAGTTCAGCTTCGCTTACCGGCGTCACATCACCGGCAAAACAGGCGGGACGTTGTTCGCCAGGTTCCCATATTGCAGACGGCGTCAGGCGCAGCAGCGTCAGCGGTTCAACGGGCGACCAGCCCTTATCCGATCGGATAATGCAGCGCCAGATCGCTTTATCCTCATTGGCAACGATAAGCTGATGTGCCAGCAGTTCGTCAAACAGGCGGTTATTATTTTCCGGTACGCTGGCTACGCCATGCTGGAGCAGCCAGGCGCGAACCCGGTCGGCGGTGGTTTTGCTGATAAGCCACAGCGCATCCTCCGTCAACCAGCCATCTGATCCGCATTCGGGATTATTGAGCCGGTACTCGTTCTGTACCAGCGACCGCAAGGCTGTAAGAAGTTGCTGGGGGAAAGAAGAGGGCTTTTGCGCCAGCGCGGTTTTGATATCGCCGCCGAGGTATCGGGCGACAGAGGCTTTATCGGCCTGCTGCACCAGTTCAGCCAGTGCGCCAGCCCTTTCGTAGTGTCCGGTGAGCTGATAAATCAGGGACGCAAAAGCCGCCGGGTATCCGGCCAGCCAGTCCAGTAATGGCGAGGGTATCAACTGATTAATCAGCATTGCGCCAGCCGCCGGATGCAGATGATAGTCGCGACCGTGGCTCTCGTACTGCCAGCGATAAGGCTGCGCCAGATTACCCTGCCACGGATGCCAGCGGGTGCCATCACGTTGATGAATCTCCATATCCACGGCGATTTTTCCCGTATCGTGCAGTGATGCTGCGCAGACTACCGTGACCGTCCATGCGCTGGCCTGTCGGGCCTGTTCTTCCGCACCCGCTTCTGGTGGCAACAGGTAACCCTGGCGCAGTCGGATGGCGTTGCAGGCAACCTCCAGTGAATGATCCAGTAGCCCACCGGGGATGGAATGGTGATGATTTTGGGAGGCGGGTAGCAGCTGTACCAGTGCTGCGAAGCGATTAATCGCCGTGAGGATCCAGCTATCGAACAGAGTATCCGGCAGCGGGGTCAGTTGCCGTAACTGTTGCAAACAGGACTGGCGTAACGGCGTCGCCAGCAATTGTTCTGCGGATTGTGGCGCAAACCAACCCTCTGGCAGCGTAGCGTCTGGCGCAGGTGGCTGGCTCTGGGATGGTCTTTTTAGCCACTTCAGCATATTTCCCCTTTCCGGGCAGGCCCCTTTGCCCTTGTCGCCCTTCCTTTGCAGTGTCTCCATTTGGGCCTTTTACATTTTTATTAGTAAAAACTGTATGCTCTCATGTGCATATCTAGCGCTGTATTTCTGGCCGACGAGGAAAAGTGACCGACGTATTGTCGGCCACTTTAAAACTACCACCAAGCATAAAACATCAACCTGTCTCGCTCAAAATCAAACGTCTCCAGCGTCTCTTTCACCCAGTGGGTGACGGCGCGAACGTCTTTCCAGTAGTGTTCTCCATAATCGGTATATCCATAGAAAAAGCCGTCAATCGTGGGATAAACCGCACCGTAGTTATCCGGCGTCAGGCTCTGTAGGTCGCTCAGAAGCGCCTGCAAATGTGCTTTGGTGACTTCTAACAGCACCTGGTTGCGCACCAGCCCAACGTGTTTATCCACCCATTTGAGTAACGGGTTCACCTTGCGGAAATAACCCACTCTGGCGTACTGGCTTTCATCGGGCGCGTTTTTTGCCCGTTCGAAAAAGAAGAGATCGAGTCCCATATATCACTCCAGAAAAAAGGGGAGCAACTTCCCGGCGGGGAAGACTCCCCGTGCGGGTGGGCTGTCAGGCGCTAAGCTGACAGGGTTGTGGTACAGCGTTGAGCAGCCATTCACTGGCGTGGCGCGCTATACCGCTGGCGCGGATCACTGCCCGCTTGTCCTGGCGCAAGATATCCAGCCAGTAGCCGATATAGCTGGCGTGCTGGAGCCTGCCCTGAATGCCGCAATGGGCGCACAGGAAGGCGCTACCCATCTCCGCCACTAATTCTTCAGCGGCGTAGAGCGCTTCGGTGCGTTCCGCTCCGGCAATACCGGGGCGATTGAGGCGTGAAGTGTGTCCGGTAGCGTGCGTCAGTTCATGCAGCAGCGTGGCGTAGTACACCTCGCTGCTTTCAAACTGTTGCGGGTGCGGCATCATCACCAGGTCGGTCGCGGGTTTGTAATACGCTTTCGACTGGCGGCGATGGCGCAGCGTCACGCCGCTATTTTTCGCAATGGTTTCGGCCATCTCCACAGGCTCTGCGGGCCGGATAAACGGCTCGGACAGCGACTGCGGCAGGCCGTCACACTGCGACAGGTTAAACAGCCGAAATTCACGAATAATCCCGAAATGCCGCACCTTCGGCTCGCCGTCTTTATCCAGCAACGGCTGGCCGAGTGCATCGGTCTCTTCCTGTGTGCGCGGCAGATACAACACCGCCAGAGAGGATTTCTCCCCCCGGCGCACTTGCCCGCCGAGCGCGCTGACCTGATGGAACGTCAGCCAGCGGTCGCTGGCGAAGCTCTGCTTGTCGGCGCTGTTCCACAGCAGCGGCACGTTGATGCCGTGATACGGTCGACCGGATAACGCATTGATCGGGAACGGCGGCTCGCCATCGCGCCACGGGCGGATCCACGGCACATTGCCGTTTTCCAGCTCAGCAATAATCTGGTCGGTGACTTTCTGGTAGATATCGTTGCTTCTGTCCATTGTGCGATCCTCATGGAAGAAGCCGGAGCTGCCTCCATCCGGAAGCGACTCCGGCGGGGAGAGGTTATGCCTGTTCAGCCATCGAGACCTGCACATAGTGGCCGTGATAGTTGAGCGACAGCGGTAATGCGACAGGGACTTTCATATCGCCCTGCGGGGACTGGCAGTAGATCGTAAAGGTGACTTTCTTGCGGGATGCCCCGGCGGTGCGCAGGGTCAGCAGTACGGCGAGCAACAAATTGCCCAGCCGTTCTTCTACCTGCTGCGGGTCGGCGGGAAATTCCACAGCGGATTGCCAGACATCAGGGGCGATAACCACCGGCATTAACGACGGTTTTTTATCGAAAAGCGACATGGTGTTTCTCCTGTAAATGAGCAGGGAACACCCTTCGCAGGGCGTTTCCCTGCGGGATGGAATAGTACGGGTATCCTGCGCATCTGCGCCGTTCGCGCCTTCCGGATACATGGCGAACTTACTGCATGGCTGGCGGTAGTGTTTTCTGCGCGGATGATAAAAGGGAGGGGAAAATCTTTACTTGGGCTGAAGAGTTTACGGTGCACCAAGTAGATGTAACTTTCTGAATTAATGGCTAAAAATCTATTGATATTGAATATTGCAAATGTTTACTGAATTTTATTTTTGAT
>NZ_JANEWH010000189.1:0-7202 GCF_028069715.1 Kluyvera sp. Awk 3
CACCAAGACATCCCGTTTTTATTAACTGGTTCCAAAGGTTCTTCATTTTCTGCCCTGTTTGTTGGTTTACAAAAAGTGAAGACCTAGCCCCATGAGGATATCCTAGCAATTGCCCACGCATAGATTCCCAGCTTTCGCAATAATCCGCAATACGCCAATTAGGAACCTCATATTCTAACATCAGCCCTATAGCTGCTTTTGCAGATATAGTTCCATCATACTCTGCAGGATAATGCCAATCGCATTTAATCAACAGAGGTACAGCTTCGGTGTGATAAAGCACGACTTCATCAAGTCTATCGATAGATATACTGGCGTCCTTGTGTTTGAGATTACGGATTGTATCGATAAGTTCATCCACTGCATGACTATATGGGCAGGTAAGAATTGCATTTCGAAAATAAATAGTATGGTCTAATTTTTTAAAGCTTCCCATCCCTTGTGGCGTAGGCGGAGACCATTTTGAACGATCCATCTCCAGTAGAAACGGATGCCAAGCAGGATAGCCTTCTACTACCGGCCCAAACTCTTCGACAATTTCCTCGAGTACATCCATCACCAAAGCACGCTCGCTAAGCGATGCACCTTCAGGCAGCAGGTAACGGTACGCCCGCTCTAAATTTGCAACTGCAGTCTCTTCCGCTCTAAAAGCCATACTATGACCTCATCACTTAATTAAAATAATCACAAAACAAACACCTCATGCACAATATATACATTTCATGCGCGATTGGCAATTTTTATGTTTTTTTTATTTTGAATGGAGCGTCATTAAACAGCAACGCGTGCGCTCGTATCCCCGCCACGCCTGCCCGCTTTATGCAGTGGTTTTCATGCACCTGCATGAGATACGGAAAGGCCCGCCAGTTCTGGCGGGCCTCGGCTAAAACGATCCTCAATCGATCATGCGGATTCATGCGGCATAGCCATGCAGTCTCACCACATCGTCACGTCAGCGTAAAATCATCGTCAAAATCCATAAAATTAGCCGCTGCCTGCGTATGCTGGAGGATGTACACAACACCATCGTGAAGGGAAACAGGGTATTCAAATTCCAGCATAAACAATCCGTCATAAGTTTTTCCTAACCAGAAGCCGCCGCCGAATTGCTTTCCCCGCTGAAACAGAACCCAGCCGCCGGGAACGTACTTTTGCAATACCTCATCCCGATAAACGACCTGGTAATTACTGTCACTTTTACTCACGGTCTAACGCCTCGTTTCTCTCGTTGTTCAACGTTGCAAGCGGTAAAACCAGTTTTATCGCTTGCAACGTTAACTGGCTACATCCATAGAACGGGTATATTCATGGCTTCTGATTTTTGCCATCAACTCATCAGTCAGCTCTGAAACCCACTGGATAGCCAGCCGCTTTTCTTCATCACTGCACTCACTAGCCGCTACAAGCTTGATAAAAAAATCAATGCGCTGGAGCTTCAACGACTCCAAAAGGTAGTCCTGCATTTTCCCTCCTATCACTACTATCGACCAAATAACTGTATGTATATCCACTGTTTATATATACAGTATAGTAGCTATTTCGAATTGTAAAACCATTTTTTGCTTTCAATCAGATAGCGCTGATAGAAATCAAATAATCAGGAAAATCAATACCACTGCCGCCATTTGTCATCTTCCTGCAGTCGCTGGTTCCGGTAAAAAAGCCGCAGGCCAGCGCCAGATGGGATACTGCCACCTCGCAGAAGCAAATCGATCTCCCTGTCACCGCAGTCAAAGCCCCTGGACTGCAGCTCATACTCCAGCTGCAGACGCTGCTGATCGCTGATTTCCTGTTTATAGCCTCTTCGGCGCTTCGGTTTTACCAGCCGCAGACGGGTGTTTAACTCACGCAGTTCCTTTTTCCCCATTCCATGCAGGTATTCCTGCAGTGTTTGGTCATCCATGGTCGTTATATCAGGTGCAGCTGGCGCAGTTTCCGCCCCTGATTCGTTCAAATTTTCCACAAGGGGACAGTTATTGCCACGAGTCCAAGGGGCGCTAGCGCCCTGGTCGGCTGACGCCTCCTGCAGGTCAACATCAACGGCCTTACGAACCATTTTCCATTTCACCGCGTGCGTACAAATCCGCCCTTCCTGAATAGGGGACCAGACGCCATAGATACGGATACCATGATCGCCATAGGTACTCGGCTCATCGTTCAGCTCGTAGGCTGTTCTGACCAAGTGGTGTTTACGAGGGACCAGCACGCCGCCCTGCGCCATGATGTAAGTGGCAAAGCAACCGGCATCTGCCGCAGCCAGCACAGCATCAAGACGCGGATTGCCGATAACAGGCCGCGCATTAGCAAGGGCCACCAGAATCTCTGGCGTTAGTTCAGGTTTTCCCGGTACGGGTTTTAATGGCGGAAGGTCGCGTTTAGCCTGGCCTGCCAGCAGTCGCAGCTCACGGTAAGCCTGGCGGCCCGGAATACCGAAAAAGCGGAATTGCTGTACGCGATGCAGTGATGCCCAGGCGTTCACGTTCTCTGCGTTATCGCGCAATGATTTGCCGGTTTCCTTGCTGACTTCATTAGCCAGGCCGCGCCCATCAATATTCTTACTGATGTATTTAGCGATGTAGCTGGTTGGCGTGCCTTTGCGCGGATTGATTAGCTCGGACTTAAAGCGCGGGCCGGTATTGTTTCCAAGCTCCTCGCGGTCCTCACGAATGGCAAACTTGCGCAGCAGCTCCGTGATCGCTTTGCGGTGTTTCTTGCGCATAAAGCACAGCAGGTGCCAGTGCACAGTGCCATCATGATGCGGCTCAGCGACTCGCACACCGTACCATCGCAACCCGGCTTTATGCATAGCCTTACGGAATGCGGCGAAAGTATCAACCAGATAATCACTGCTCTGTCGTACTGTAGCGCTGGTCCATTTCGGGTTTGGTCTGCCATTATTGAGCGTGGCGTGGAAGCGTGACGGGCAAGTGATGGTATAAAACACGGCACAGTCACCGCGCATTTCCGCGATAAGCTCCAGCCCTTTAACACAGGCCATCATTTCGTTACGCCGATGGGCCGGGTTGCTGGCGCTGGCGTTTACCACATCTTCCAGATCCAGCGTATCACCTTGCTCATTGGTCAGTTCATGCGAACGGAAAAATTCCAGCGATTTGCGGCGCTGCTCACGCTTATGGATCACTGCCTCATAGCTAACGTACGGCGATGCCTTTTTGTTAACCAGACATAACGCGCGCAGCTGCTCCTCGCGCCATTCACAGCGCATCTGCCACAATTTGCGATACCACCAATCCGCGCACAGCATACGCGCCAGCGAGCCGGGAATAAGCTCATAGGGCACAGGCTTGCGGCGGCGTTTCTTACGGCGCAGACGCTCAAACGCTGGCGGGATAACATCAAGGCGCATCGCCTCCGCTGCAACCTGTTCCCATGCCTGGCGGATTTCTTCCGGCTTCACTTCGTCAGTGGCATAGAGATCACCGCAGGCAGCTTCCAGACACATGCTCATATGAGCCGCAACCAGCGTGGACAGGCGTTTGACCTGATCCTGATTCATTTCAGGCAGAACCAGCAGCCCGTCCAGCCCTTCATGGCTCGCCATGAATCGGAAAGAAGCTGACACCTGGCTGTCACGCGCACGCGCCAGCCGTTCAAGGCATGGCCTGACGGTTTCGCGCAGATAGCGGGAATAGGCCTGCGGACGGCCCAGACCATGAAAATATTTAATGCGCTCAAGCAGAGGCTTGCTGATGTGTGATGGTTCGGCGCTTACGTCTGCCAGAATGACCAGATCGGGGTTAAACCGCTGCTGCTCACGTGCCATTTTGGCGCCGCTGATCAGCCGGTCCTGCTCCATTTCACGCAGAACTGGATCACGGGCTTCGTTATAGAAATAGCGTTCCCAGACCTCATCACTCACTTCTTCCCGGCGCAGTTGGTCCTGCTCATTATCAGCGGCATACAGAGTGATCAGGTTTGAAAGTGCAGACACCGGCGCAACTTCCGCCGGGTCCGTGTATGGGTTAATCGCTTTTGGGGTTTTGTTCCAGGCAAAAGCAGCGGCGGCATCATGTGCGCCGCCGTGGTGTTTAACATCGTGATGGCTCACTCCTGTGCCCCAACCGCTGCCATCGAAAGCGCCTGAATATCATTTTCGTCAAGTTGGGCAATAGACATCATCACCCAATTACCGCCAGCGGTGATCAATCCCTCAAGCGGCAATATATGCGTAACTTTTACTACCAGTTTATTTCCCGAATATTCTCCCGCCCATTCACGCAACAACAGAAAATCACCGCATTGATAATTACGGTCATTAATTCTCAGCTCTGCTTTTTTCTCACCATTACATACGGCATTGAAATAAAGCGGCCCAATTTTCAAACCATGAATGACGTTCATGCTGCACCGCCTTTTGAAATGGGTGCGCGTCTTACCTCAAATAGATGGCCCTCATCGCATTCATACGTTCCGTGCTCCTGTAGCCAGGCATCGTGCCCGCACATATCACAGATCATTACCTCTGGGACTGGCTGCTGGTCAGCATTGCGGCGATGCTGCAGCTCTACTAATCCAGCCAATAGGCGCGGGTGAAACCCTTCCGCTTTCAGGCCCCAAATCAGTCGCGCTAATTCGCTATCAGTAAGCGGATTAGTTAATTTCTCGGTAGTCATACAGCCCTCCCTACGTAATGCTTGCCTTTAAGCTCTGCAATTTCCTGGCAGGTTACGCAGAGATCACAGCCCGGAACTGCAGCGCGGCGTTCTGCCGGGATGACCATTCCGCAGCTCTCGCACTCAAGAGAAGAAGCCCCAGCCTTTCGGCTGCTGGCGTGGTGGATATGGCGCTGGCGTTCTTCTTCAACGCGCTGCTGTACAAGGTCCATAGAATCAGCCATCAGTGGATCTCCTGCGCTTCGTTCTGGATGTGTTCAGCTGCGACACGCAGCAGTTCTGCCGCCTCAACATGGTTAAGCTGGCGGGAAGTAATACGGCTAGCCAGGCTATCGAGGCGGGCAGCCATTGCTGCAGCACGCGCGAGGCGTTCTTCCGTACGCGCATCCGTCAGCAACTGGTTAAGACCAGCATCATCTGGGCCGCTTTTGGTGAATCGGGTTTCAATATTTCGCATCGGTCGTTCTCCTGAATTTGGGCAAAGGAATGCCCGGCGGGTTTACGCCTTTAATTTCTGTGGTTGGTTAATTCGGCATGGCTAGCCGATTTGGAAATAAGCTCACCACTGTACGGAAATGGTTCATTGCTTTAATCAGCTCCCGCTTTTCGTCAGTCGTCAGCTCACTAACATTGACGCTATGACGTTCCGCCGGAATCTTTGCCATAAAGAATATTGCAGCCAGTGCTCGCTCATTCTGTTTATGGTTAATATCCCGTGGCTCCCGCATATCGCTAATAAAGCGCCCTAGTTCTGAATCAGTATTTAAGCCAAACACTTTCGCCCTTAATTCCGCGATGTGGTTTAATCCATTAAGGCGGAGCCCAGCGCTTAGTGGAACAGTCGCAGCATCGCCTTCAATAGCCATGATTTCCCCTGTTTCGTGGTGGACAGGTCAGCCAGCAGCGCATCCTGCGAGCGGCAGGGATGCCAGCGCTTGCCATCCGTTCCAGTGATCCAGCCGTGACCGTAATACGGGGCCGGGCTTTGCTTAACGAGCAGCGATGCAAAAGATGGCTCTTTAGTCAGCATAAGCATCTCACAGCAGGCCGAACGACGCGCCAAGGCCCGTCATAGTATCAACGGCAGTAGCCATAGCCGGGCTGGACTGCAAGCGCGCCTGCATCGATACCGCGGTTAATGCCATCAGGCGAGTAACAGAGTTGATACTGTCGATAATCTGGCGGCGGCCTGCAGTCGTCAGTTGCTCACCGGATACAGCGCCGGCAGCGACGTGCCCGATCTCCGCCGTCGCCTTGAGGACGTACTGCGGCATTTTCTCTTTTGCCACTTCATTCAGAGGTACGCACGGCAGGCAATGGATTTGGGCCAAAAAACCATCTACAAGCGCTGAATCCTCTGTCAGATCGGTCAACAACCAGATATCCGGTGCGGTGAGCTGGTGCGGCTGGGAAGGGTTCAGCTTATTACGCAGAGTCTGGACGTTCATTCCAGCACGCTCTGCCACCTTCACCATATTGTGACGCAGTGCAAAAGCCCTACAGGCTTCGTCAAAGTGCGGGTGTTTTGAAATGCGATAATCAAACATAGCTATCAGCTCCTTCTGTTCGCAAAATGAAACTAACTAATAGCGACATTGCAATCAGAGAGCGCATCTACAGTCAGCGCGACAATGTTAATCATCACCTTCTCGCGCTTCTTATCCTTACGCAGGCGGTGGCGAGGCAAACGACCATCAGCGAGCATGTCGTTAATGGTGTCTACTGGCAGTCCGGTCAGCTCGCTATAGCGTTCGATTGTGACGTGCGGCGTATTCAGAGTGATTGAAATGTTAGGGGTCATGATGCAACATCTCCTATTGGCTTGTGGTGAGCCGGTAGTAATCGTGACAAGTCCCCAAATGGGAACGAAATTGATACTAGGATCGCATAAGAGATATGTCAACATCAAAGTACCCAAATGAGATCAAAATAAATCCCAATCAGGGTGGCAAGGCTGCGATTGAGCGATTGGTCGAGGCATATGGGTTTACAACACGACAGGCCCTTGCTGACCACTTAGAAGTGTCAAAAAGTACATTGGCTAACAGATACATGCGAGATACCTTCCCCGCAGACTGGATAATTCAATGTGCCCTAGAAACAGGAGCGTCATTGCTCTGGCTCGCAAGCGGCAATGGCCCCAAATATCTCAGTGACGCCGTCCCTGTAGCCCAACTTAAGCACCACACAATCATTGACGGTAAATTACACGATGGTGGTTACCTAGCATTTGACCAGTCTCTGTTACCTTCCGAATTGAAGAACCCAATTGGAATATCAGCAGATGGGAAAACTTTCATTGCGGAGACAACATATGATGATGTTTCAGATGGTCATTGGTTGATTGAGATTGAAGGGAGCGTAAGCTTGAGATATTTAACAAGAGTTCCAAATGGAAAAGTAAAAATCACATCTGACACGACTGATTTTATTTGTGAACTTGAAGACATCACAGCGATTGCTAAATGCTGCTGCGTTTTCTCACAATATATTTAAAGGAATAAAACATGATGCACGAGAATAATAACAATGAAAATGATGAATCTAAAGAAGAAGATAATATGGGGT
>NZ_JANEWH010000019.1:0-49539 GCF_028069715.1 Kluyvera sp. Awk 3
TTCGCGCCCTGTATTTTTTCCTCGTTATTGCATTTTCATTTTGAATTCTTTGGGCGTCATGCCCCCCCGTTTTCTGAAAAAACGGGAAAAATAGGTGACATCACTAAATCCAAGATAGTCAGACACCTGGGTGATGGTCATACTGGTGTACTGTAGGCTTCTTTTGGCCTCCAGCAACAGTCTCTGGTGCAGTACGCTCAGCGCGCTGGCCCCATGGAATTCGCGGCACAGGCAGTTTAAATGGGTTGTCGATACCCCGAGCCGCTGTGCATATTCCGCCAGCGACAAATGCTCGCGATAATGGCTTTCAACCAGCCGCGCAAACTGCCGAAGCACGCCGCGCTTGCGCTCGCTTTTGTCTTCAATCACCTTTGACGGCGTGCCCTGCCGATTTAGCCAAACCAGTAACACGCCCAGTAGTGAATAGAGCATCATCTCGCGCGCATCGTTCTCGTGCGTATACTCCTCAAGCAGCGTCGTAAACACCGACCGAATATGACGACTTGAACGCTTAACCGGAATACATCCTGGCTGGCTAAGCACATCAAGCTGGCCACCGAACTGCGCCTCCAGCTTGCTCAGCAATGGAAGCGCTAGCGACAGCACGTAGCCCTGGGTACCGGGTGAAAAGCGAAAACCGTGCACGCACAGCGACGGCACAACCTGGATACTGGAGTCGTTGACCACGTAGCGCTCGCCCTCCACTTCAATTTCCGCCTGCCCCTTGTGCAAATAGAGCAACTGCACCAGTTCCGCATGCTGATGCACGCGGATATGCCACTCATACAGGCTGCTGCGCTGGAGTATCGACTCACAGTGCAACAGGTCAGGCGTGGGCCAGCCTATCTGCTCACCATAGAGCTTAAAGACCGGCACGATATCCGACTGTGGTGTCGCCACGCCCGCACGCTTCATGTTCTATTCCACTGTTTCATAAGGCAACCCAACATAGTTCTCCGCAATGGTGGTCAGCCCGGCGCGCGATCCCAGATAGTACTGGCGATCCGCCTCCTGCATTTTTCTGTCGAACGCGCTCTTGTCCTGGAAATCGTGTAGCAGATGCGTCATAAACCAGCTAAAGCGTTCGCCTTTCCACACCCGATTCAGCGCCAGCTGCGAATAGTGGCTAAGCAAATCTTCGCGGCCATGGCGGTAGTACTGACGCAAAATACGCCACAGATAATTCACATCCGACACCGCCAGGTTCAACCCTTTGGCGCCCGTCGGTGGGACAATGTGCGCCGCATCACCGACAAGGAACATTCGGCCATACTGCATTGGCTCCACCACGTAGCTGCGCAGCGGCGCGATGCTCTTCTCAAGTGAGTGACCAGTCACTAACTTTTGACTCAACTCCTCCGGGAGGCGCCGCTTGAGCTCACCCCAGAAGCGTTCATCAGACCACTGCTCGACCTTATCGCTGAGCGGGACCTGGAGATAGTAGCGGCTTCTTGTTAGTGAGCGCTGACTACACAATACAAACCCACGTTCATGGTGTGCATAGATAAGTTCGTGATTTACCGGCGGCGTATCCGCGAGCAGCCCCAGCCAGCCGAACGGCCAGATACTTTCGTACTCGCGCAGAATCTCGCGGGGAATGCTCTGTCGCGAAACACCGTGGAACCCGTCACAACCCGCGACAAAATCACATTCCAGCCGACACGTTTCGCCATTTTTCACAAACGTCACACAAGGTTTATCACTCTTGAGATCGTGCAGCTCGACCTGTTCTACGCCATAAATGGTCTGGGCGCCGCACGCCTGTCGCGCCTCCATTAAATCGCGCGTCACTTCGGTCTGGCCGTAAACCATCACCGTTTTCCCCCCCGTGAGCTCGCTCAGCGGCACGGGAATGCGCTGGTTGGCAAACAGAAACTCCACGCCGTGGTGAATCAGCCCTTCGGCGTCCATGCGGCGAGAAACTCCCGCTTCACGCAGCAACTCAACGGTACCGTTTTCCAGAATGCCCGCGCGAATGCGCCCCAGTACATACTCCGGCGTCTGGCGCTCAAGGATAACGGTTTTAATCCCGGCGTTATGCAGCAGCTGGCCTAACAGCAGCCCCGAAGGCCCGGCACCGATAATGGCGACTTGCGTGTTCATAGGGTGACCTCACATTCTGGTTAATTATTTGTTTGTTTTGTGTATACATAAAGTTTCAGAATGCATTTTTGATAAGTCAGTAACGAAAAAGAAGGCCAGAATCCGTTCAAAATTTGCACTTTCGAACAGTTTTGCAAAAGTGTGGGCGATATCAACTCTTCGCCCTCTGGTGACCAACGCTGAATTTTTGCACATTGTTTGATCCGGCGCGGAGAGTACAGACCAACTCTTCGGGTACAAGTAGGTCATTACACAGGCGTTTTGGGTACCAGGGTGCTTATGGAAGTCGATCAGTCAGAACAACGCATCGTTACGCGGCTATGTATTCAGTGCGGGCTTTTTTTATTGCAGCACGGGGCGGAGAGCGCCCTGGTGGAGGAGTTGTCAACGCGGCTGGGCCGGGCGCTGGGGATGGACAGCGTCGAAAGCGCCATCTCATCGAACGCCATCGTGCTAACCACCATCAAGGATGGTCTCTGCCTGACGTCCACGCGTAAAAACAGCGATCGCGGCATTAACATGCACGTGGTCACCGAAGTACAGCACATCGTCATCATGGCCGAGCACAAGCTGCTGGACTATAAAGATGTCGGTAAACGTTTTGCGCAGATAAAACCGCTTCGCTATCCGCGCTGGCTGGTCGTGCTGATGGTCGGGCTGTCGTGCGCCTGCTTCTGTAAACTGAACAACGGCGGCTGGGACGGCGCGCTGGTCACCTTCTGCGCCAGTACTATTGCCATGTACATCCGCCAGTTGCTCACGCACCGTTCCATGCATCCGCAGATTAACTTTGGGCTGACCGCCTTCGTGGCGACCACCGTCTCCGGTCTGATGCTACAGCTGCCCGCCTTTCATCAGACTTCGACCGTCGCCATGGCGGCCAGCGTCCTGCTGCTGGTGCCGGGCTTCCCGCTAATTAATGCCGTCGCCGACATGTTCAAAGGGCATATCAACACCGGCCTGGCGCGCTGGGCGATTGCCAGTCTGTTAACCCTTGCCACCTGCGTCGGCGTGGTGATGGCCATGACCTTATGGGGGCTGCGCGGATGGGTGTAATCGATTTTGTACTGCTGCTGGCGCAGGACATGGTGCTGTCGGCCATTCCAGCGGTTGGTTTCGCCATGGTCTTTAACGTGCCGCACCGCGCGCTGCCATGGTGCGCCCTGCTGGGGGCCATCGGCCATGCTTCGCGCTTTTGCATGATGACCGCGGGCTTCAATATCGAATGGGCCACCTTCCTGGCCGCCATGCTGGTGGGCAGCATCGGCATCCAGTGGTCGCGCTGGTATCTGGCGCATCCGAAAATTTTCACCGTGGCCGCCGTGATCCCGATGTTCCCGGGTATTTCGGCCTACACGGCCATGATCTCGGCGGTCAAAATCAGCCATTTTGGCTATTCCGAAGAGCTGATGATCACCCTGCTAAGTAACTTCCTGAAGGCGTCGTCCATCGTTGGCGCGCTCTCCATCGGCCTGTCGATTCCCGGGCTGTGGCTGTATCGCAAGCGCCCACGGGTGTGATCCTGGGGGCGGTGCTGGAGAGTGCCGCCCTTCCCCCAGCTTGTGCTACTATGTGCAGTATTCGTGCGGATTTCCCGCACCCTTCCCGTATTTTTCAGTATTGAGATAGTGTGTTATGTCTTCTCGTATTTTAACGCCAAACGTGATTGGTATTGACGCTTTCGTGGCCGATCCGGCAGCCATTCTTGCGCAAACCCAGGGCGGCGCGGTCGCCGTGTTTGCCAATAATGCGCCGGCGTTCTATGCCGTCACGCCGGAGCGATTGGCGCAATTGCTGGCGCTGGAAGAAAAGCTTGCCCGTCCGGGCAGCGACGTGACGCTGGACGCCCAGTTCTTTGAAGAACCCACGGCGGCACCGGTCTCCGTACCGATGGGAAAATTTGCCATGTACGCAGGATGGCAGCCCGATGCCGAGTTTCTGCGTCTTTCCGCGCTGTGGGGGATCGCCTTAAGCGAGCCGGTCACGCCGGAAGAGCTGGCCTCCTTCGTCGCCTACTGGCAGGCGGAAGGCAAAGTCTTCCACCACGTGCAATGGCAGCAAAAATTAGCGCGCAGCGTACAGATAGGCCGGGCGAATAATAGTGGCCAGATGCGGCGCGACGTTAACGCGGTCAGCGAACCTGACCGTCAGATTCCACCGGGTTTCAGAGGTTGAGCATGAAAAACGTTGGCGAATTAATGAAACGCCTGCAAAAGATGATGCCGGCGCATATTGAACCCGCCTTTAAAACGGGCGAAGAGCTGCTGGCCTGGCAGAAAGAACAGGGCGAGATCCGCGCGGCGGCGCTGGCGCGTGAAAACCGCGCGATGAAAATGCAGCGTACCTTTAACCGCTCCGGCATTCGTCCGCTGCACCAGAACTGCTCGTTCGATAACTATCGCGTGGAAAACGAAGGCCAGATGAACGCGCTGGCGAAAGCGCGGCAGTACGTTGACGAATTCGACGGCAATATCGCGAGCTTTATCTTCTCCGGCAAGCCAGGCACCGGTAAAAACCATCTTGCCGCCGCCATCTGCAACGAACTGCTGCTGCGTGGGAAATCAGTGCTGATTATCACCGTCGCCGATATTATGTCGGCAATGAAAGAGACCTTCAGCAACCGTGAAACCAGCGAAGAACAGCTGTTAAGCGACTTAAGCAACGTTGACCTGCTGGTCATCGATGAGATCGGCATGCAGACCGAATCGCGCTATGAGAAGGTGATCATCAACCAGATTGTCGATCGCCGCTCGTCGTCCAAGCGCCCGACCGGCATGCTCACCAACAGCAATCTCGACGAAATGAACAAACTGCTGGGTGAGCGAGTGATGGACCGCATGCGCCTCGGTAACAGCCTGTGGGTCATCTTCAATTGGGAAAGTTACCGCAGCCGTGTGACCGGGAAAGAGTATTAAGATATATCTGATGAATGACAGGCGTATACTTATCACGTCCATTTATAATTGCACACACGAGTAGACCCCATGAAATCTGTAAAATCGATGCTTTGCCGCGTAATCATTGCCAGCGCGTTTGTTTCTACCGCTGCGAGCGCCGTATCGTTGAATGATCTGAGTAGCGCAGCCAGCTCCCTCGCCGGCAGCAGCAGCTCGTCACAGAGCGGCGGAACGTCCATCTCAACGCTGACCAGTCTGCTTAACGGTGGCAGTCAGTCGCTGAGCGCCAGCAGCATGAACAATGCCGCCGGCATCATGGGGTACTGCGCGAAAGAAAAACTGACTTCCGTCGCCAACGTGGATAACGTAAAAAATCAGGTACTGGATAAACTGGGCCTCAACACCGCGACTGAGCAGAAGAAAGATACCGGCTACATGGAAGGCCTTGAGGGGCTGCTGAACGCCAAAGACGGTCAGAAACTCGATCTCGACAGCCTTGGGAATACCGAACTGGGTAAAAAAGTGAAAGCAAAAGCCTGTGATTTCGTCCTGAAACAAGGTGTTAGCTTCATTTCCTGATAGTCAATTTGAGTGGCGGGACTCACGCTCGCCGCCCGAAATCGCTCAAATAACGTTCATTTCTAAACCAATTCCGAATAACAGCACACTTTCACTACGTTAGAATTGCAGACAGATGACGGCACAATTACATTGTGAAGTTACTTTCTGTGTAGCCAGAAAACCTGGCGCGGTTGAGGACGTGTAGTGTCAGAGTTGTTATCCCTCGTTCTGTTTCTGGCTTCCATTGCGATATACGCCTGGAAGGCAGGGCGCAATAAATGGTGGTTTGCCGCCACGTTAACGGTACTGGGCCTGTTTGTGGTCCTGAATATTACCCTGTATGCCAGCGACTACTTTACCGGTGACGGTATCAACGATGCGGTGCTCTATACGCTGACCAACAGCCTGACAGGCGCGGGCGTCAGCAAATACATTCTTCCTGGAGTCGGCCTCGTCGTCGCGCTGGTCGCCGTTTTTAGCGCGCTAGGCTGGCTACTGCGCCGACGCCGTCATCATCCTCATCATTTTGGCTACAGCCTGCTGGCGCTGATTCTGGCCGTCGGCTCGGTCGACGCCAGCCCGGCGTTCCGCCAGATTAGCGAACTGGTAAAATCCCAGTCGCGCGACGGCGATCCTGATTTCTCGGCGTACTATAAAGAGCCGTCGAAAACGATCCCGACCCCCAGGCTGAACCTCGTCTATATTTATGGCGAGAGCCTGGAACGCACCTACTTTGACAACGATGCCTTCCCCAACCTGACGCCAGAGCTGGGCGAGCTGAAAAACCAGAGCCTGGATTTCAGCCATACCATGCAGTTGCCGGGTACCGATTACACCATTGCCGGCATGGTTGCCTCCCAGTGCGGCATCCCGCTATTCGCGCCGTTCGAAGGCAACGCCTCCGCATCGCTGTCGAGCTTTTTCCCGCAAAATATCTGCCTTGGCGATATCCTGAAAAACTCCGGCTACGAAAACTATTTCGTGCAGGGCGCCAACCTGCGTTTCGCCGGCAAAGACGTGTTCCTGAAATCGCACGGCTTCGACAATCTGTTCGGCGCGGAAGAGCTGAAAACCACCGTTGCGGACCCGGCCTACAAGAATGACTGGGGCTACTACGACGACACGGTCCTCGACGAAGCGTGGAAGAAGTTTGAAACACTGTCCCGTGAGGGCAAGCGCTTCTCGCTGTTCACCTTAACCGTCGATACCCACCACCCCGACGGTTTTATCTCACGTACCTGCAATCGCAAAAAATACGATATCAACGGTAAAGCCAACCAGTCGTTCAGCGCAGTGACCTGTAGCCAGGAAAATATTGCGGAATTTATTAATAAAATCAAAGCGTCCCCCTGGTTTAAAAATACGATTATCGTGGTTTCTTCCGACCATCTGGCGATGAAAAACACCGCCTGGGACTACCTGAATAAACAAGACCGCAGCAATCTGTTCTTTGTGATTCGCGGTGATAAACCCGACGAGCAGGACGTGCTGGCGGTAAAACGTAACACCATGGATAACGGCGCAACGGTATTGGATATGCTCGGCGGCGACAACTTTATCGGCCTGGGCCGCAGCAGCCTGTCCGGGCAGTCGCTGTCTGAAGTGTTCCTGAACATGAAAGAGAAGGTGCTGGCGTGGAAACCGGACATTATTCGCCTGTGGAACTTCCCGAAAGAGATCAAAAACTTCTCTATCGACACCCAGAAAAACATGATTGCTTTTTCCGGGAGCCACTTCCGCCTACCGCTGCTACTGCGCGTGTCAGATAACCGCGTTGAGCCGCTGCCGGAAAGCGAATACTCCGCGCCGCTGCGCTACCAGCTGGCCGATTTTGCCCCACGTGATAACTTCGTTTGGGTCGATCGCTGCTACAAAATGGCGCAACAGTGGTCACCAAATCTGGCGTTGTCTACCGACTGGTGCGTGTCGCAGGGCCAGCTTGGCGGCGAGCAAAAAGTACAGCACGTCGACAAAACGCAGTGGAACGGTAAAACCGAGTTTAAAGACACGGTGATCGATATGGTGCGCTACAAAGGCAATGTCGATTCATTGAAAACCGTCGACAACGATATCCGCTACAAAGCCGATAGCTTTATCTTTAACGTCGCGGGCGCGCCGGAAGAAGTGAAAAGCTTTAGCGGCATCTCTCGCCCGGAAGCCTGGGGCCGCTGGTCCAACGCCCAGCTTGGCGAGGAGGTAAAAATTGAGTATCAGCACCCGCTGCCGAAGCGCTTCGATCTGGTGATCACTGCCAAAGCCTTTGGGCCAAACGCGGATAAACCGATCCCGGTTCGCGTGGGCAACAGCGAACAGACAATCACGCTTAGCCACGATGTGACCACCACTACGCTGCACTTCGACAACCCGTCGGCTGCCAGCACGCTGGTCATTGTGCCGCCAGACCCGCAGTCAACTAACGAGGGCAATATCCTCGGCCACTCTCCGCGCCAGCTAGGTATAGGAATGGTGGAAATCAAAGTGATCGATGCGCAAGGCTAATACATGAAGCGCGTGGGGGGCATAACGCCCCCCTTTCCCCACCTACTTTCGTAAAAATAAAAACCTATAAACATCTTATAAATAAGTCATAAAAACCATATAAATCGAATTCATATTTATAAATATACCAACAAAAGCAAATTAAATAGCATTTACCAATATTGAAAAACATTGGTCAACATTGCTGCGTAATCATGCTCACAGGTTATAAATTCGAATCCATCCGCGTCTTACATAATGAACGTATCGTTGCCTGGGAAGTTCTCTCAACCGCAGCAGATCAGATAAACCTCGAGCATTTTTTCAGCAACCTGGCCCTCGATGCCAGAGTCGAACTTTTCTTCGCCCAGCTTGCGCATGTGATCAACACCGCAGGCTCCGGCAAGTATTACCTGAACGCCAGCGCGGACGTCATGCTGACACCTCACTTTTTGCAGCAGCTTGAAGAGCAGATTGTCGCGCCCGAACGCATTGCCGTTGAGCTGACCGATCTGGATCAACTGATGGCGCTGACCCCGGCGAAGAGTCAGCAGCTACGTGCGTGTATCAACGCCGTAAGAGGAATGGGGATTGCCGTCTGGGCTGACGACGTTCATGACGACATTCTGCCCTGCCTGGTTGAACAGAATTATCACTTTTCCGGGGCCAAAATTGATAAACACGCGTTCTGGACGGCACGCAAATGCAAAGAACCATTTTTTAAGCTGGCCCGTTGTTGCCAAAAGATTGCCGATGAAGTCCTTGTGGAAGGCATCGAAACGCTCGCTGACTATCAATTAGCCTGTGATTCTCACGCTAATTATGGTCAAGGTTTTCTGTGGAATAAGTAATCAATATGTTTGCACCTTATCAGCTGGTAATCCTGAGTAAAAATTATTTTCTGTGGCAGGGAGTGAAACATGCACTTCCTTATATGGTTAACCCCGCCCCCACACTACAGTGGTTTAATAAAGACAATGACAACTGCGTCTTTGAACTGCGCGAAAAGATCCTCTGTGATAATAGCGAAACAAAATGGCTGATCATTACCGAAGAGAACCGGACGCAGGAAATCCAGCAGTTTCTGCCGCCAGGGCGCGTTTGCGTACTCAGCGACAAACTGTCGATAAAGCAGTTCACCCAGCAGCTTAAGCACCCTGAATTTCGCCGCTGCATGCGTAAAGAATCACCGTTAACACACTCAGAGATTCATATCTGCTTGCTGATAATTATGGGTTTTTCCCCTAATACCATTGCCCGTATGCTGCATAAATCCCCTAAAACGATCTATACACATCGACGAAATGCGATGGCGAAATTCCATTGCAATACGCTAGCGGAATTACACCGAAAAATAAGAACGATAGAAAACCATTCGCTTCATCAGTAATAAACCAGGGAAATCATATCTGTTGCGAAGCAAGAATTACGCGAGTGTTTCCGGAAGGAAATACCTCAGAAACTTACACTGAACATTTTTATTACATTATCAGGAATAAGCTTAGATTTAGCAGATAAAGATATCTTTAATCGCATCGTCGAATTTATTCTCTGCGCATTCATCATGCCGAAAAAATAGGCTTATTAAACCACTGAGTGATTTCATTTATCGGAGTTCACCATGAAAAGGATGCCCCTCGTCATTTTCAGCTTATTGTGTGCAATTTATCAAACTGCGCTAGCCAATAGCTCAGCGACAGCAACGATGCATGTCTCGCTTGAGGTGCTGAAATCCTGCACGCTGCAGGCCAACGATCTCAACTTCGCCAGCCATGGCTCCGATGAAGCCAGCGAAATCAACGCGATGACCCAGCTAAGTGTTCTGTGTACCAACGGCACGCCGTTTACCCTGTCAGCGGCCAGCAGTGACGGCGAAAGCGACGGAACCTTCTGGCTTAAGCCCGAGGACAGCAGTATCAATGCGCAGAACATCGCTTATCGGCTCTATGCGGATGAAAGCAAGAAAACGCCGGTGAACGCTAGCGGCGGCATTGAAGGCACCGGAACTGGGCAGCCGCAGTCAGAAACGATTGTTGGCGTTATCGAAGCAGGCGCGCTGACCAACGCCAAAGCGGGCCTGTACAGCGATAACGTCACGCTAAATCTGGTGTACTAAGATGCGCAGAATCACCCTCTTTGCCCTTTGCTGGCTGGCCGTGATCGTGGTTTTCGCTCGCTATGCCATCAGCGCCACGCTCCAGGTTGCACCGGTAATGCTGAATCTTAATGCTACCCAGCGGGCGACGGCGTTGTATTTGACCAACACCGGCAGTGAACCAATCCATGCGCAGATTCGCGTGTATGACTGGTCGCAGTCACAGGGCAAAGACGTGCTGACGCTGACCGACGACATCGTCAGCAGTCCGGCAGTGACCGCATTGAAACCGGGGCAGCAGCAGTTGGTGCGCATTGTGGTGCTCAACCCCATGGTCCACCCACAGGAACAGAGCTTCCGACTGCTGGTTGATGAGCTACCCGGCGGGCATCAGGCTGGCACGGAGCAGAACGGCGTCCATTTTCTGCTGCGCTACTCCATTCCCTTGTTTATCGCCAGCGAGCAAACGGAGAGCAAAGCTGAAGATACTCAGCTCACCTGTACGCGACAGGACGCCAGCATCAGCTGTCAGAACAAGGGTACTGTGCATATACGCCTGAGTCACGTCGAGGCGATCGACGCGCAGGGACAGGTGGCGGAAACGCTCTCCGGGCTGGCAGGTTACGTCCTACCCGGTCAACGATTCGTGCTGCCGTTTAAACAGCTTCATCGCCATCCGCCTTCTTCCCTGCGCGCGTATCTGAATGAACATACCCAAGCCAGCCTGCTTAACGTGCATTCTGCTGCTGTGGCTTCTGTCGATGCCCCTTCACGCTGAACCTCCCACCGCCAACACCCAATACCTTTCCGTCACCGTTAACCACTACGCTTACGATGGACTGTGGGCCGTGCGTGTGTTGGATAATGCGCTGTGGATAGCCACTCACGATGCGGTCAAGTTGGGTATTGCATCTGAGCAGACGAACGCGGGGTGGCTCAATCTGTCCACTCTGCCAGGCATTCAGGTCAACTTCGACAGTCTGCAACAGCAGCTGTCGCTTACCCTTCCAGAGCAGGCGCTAACACACGTCCAGCATCTGGAAAGTCAGCCACATTCCGCTTTCACATACGCCCAACAGGCCCAGCCGCTGGGCAACCTCACGCTCGACTATTCCCTTTATTCCAGCGAGACCGCCAGCCAACAGCAAACCAGCCTGCAAAGCCAGCTACAAACCTCCGGCTGGCTACCGGGGCAGCTCAGCAGCAGTATGAACAGCCGGTTTCCACACGGGCAACACGACGAGGGCACCACGCAGACCCGGTTGATGACCACCTGGCAGCACGACTTCCCGCAGTGGCTCACCAGCGTTGCGCTTGGTGACAACGTGACTACCGGTGTTAGCTGGAGCCGTCAGGTACGTTTCGCAGGCCTGCATCTGGCGCGTAATTTCCAGCTCGATCCACAGTTGAACACCGCGCCACGCGCGCAGTTCAGCGATAGCGTGGTGCTGCCGTCTACCGTCGACTTGTACATTGATGGGCTGCAGCAAAGCCACCAGCAGGTCACGCCTGGCAGCTACATTCTCGATACCTTGCCCACCTTTTCCGGCAGTGGGCAGGCGCAGGTTGTCATCACCGACATCAACGGCCAGCGCCGCGAAGTCACGCTCGATCTGTACGGCGCGCCGGATATGCTGGCGCAAGGCGTGAGCAGCAGTTCGCTGGACGTCGGCTGGCTACGAAAAAACTATGCCACGCGCTCTAACGATTACGCCACCTCACCGCTGCTCGACGCGGGTTGGCGCTACGGCGTAAGCAATCGCCTGACGGTCAGCGGCCACACTGAGCAACATCGCGACGCACACAACATCGGCATCGCCAGCGACTGGTTGATCTCACCGCTGGCCGGAATTATCAGCGGTCACACGGCCGTCAGCCAAAGTCCGCAAGGAGAAGGGAACAAATGGGGTATCGGTTACCAGTGGAATGCTCAAGGACTCGGGCTCTCCGCGAATACCAGCCGCAGCAGCAACGCCTGGGCAGATATCGCCCGCGTTAGCGGTAGCCTGCCGGTACAGCACAGCGATAACGTGTGGATGAGTCAAACCGTCCCCGACTGGGGAACGCTGGGCGTTGGCTGGGTACGTCAGGATAGCGCCCGCTACCTCAACGCCAGCTGGTCAAAATCCTTTCATAACCGGGTGTCAGCCACGCTGGGGTTTACCCATGCGCTGAACAGCGGTGATAAAACCTTCCAGCTCATGCTCTCCGTTCCGCTGGGCAACCGCGACTCACTCTCACTCCTGGCGGGAAATCCCTCGTCTCGCTGGGATTATCGCCACCAGCCGGATAGCCAATTGGGCGGCTGGTCGTGGCAGGTAAGCCAGAACATGGGCAGCGCGTCGCGCCAGGCGCATGCGGATATCGGCTACCTTGGCCAATACGGCGAGTGGCATGCGGGACTGGACCGTGACCAGAGCAGCGCCAACCGCTATCTCAGCGGAGAAGGTTCGATGATGCTGCTGGAAAATCACCCCTATGCGCTGCGCTACAACCGGCAGGGAATCGCGTTGATCTCCACGAACGGTATTGGCGATGTGCCCATCGCCGTCGAAAACCGTCAAGCGGGCAAAACCGATAAAAACGGCTATCTGCTGCTGACGGATTTACCGCTCTACCATAACGCCAAAATCTCGCTCGACCCACTCAGTCTACCGCCGGAGATCGTTACACCGTTAACCGAAATTCATGCCCGGCCCGGGATGACCACAGCAGTGAAGGTCGATTTTCAGGTGCATCGCGCACGCCTGGTGTCGGCCCAACTTTTCGACCACCAGCACCAACCGATCCCGGTCGGCAGCAGCGTCAGCTATCCCGGCGTGGAGTCTGTTGTCGGGCGTGACGGCTATATCTGGCTGGAAAACCCGCCAATGCCGGGTTCATTACGTATTCATACGCCTATTGGCTACTGCAACGTAACGTTTCCCGCCGCGCCCTCCTCTGCCACGATGCTCAATCTGGGAACCTTGTTGTGTCATTAAAATTGCCCCTCACCTTACTGCTACTGTTGACGCTCGCGCTGCTTTCAAGCCGCGCACAAGCCGCTAACTGCTGGATAACTCAGGGCGCCTCCACCGCGTTCGGCACGCTGGTCGCGGGCAATCCCGGCTCGGCGCAGTCAAGCGTAAAGTTCACCTGCTACGCCGATTACGGCGAAACGCGCTACTTCAACATCTGTCTGAACAGCCTGGAATCGGCACCGTTTAAAATGACCTCCAACGCAGATGAAGAAGGTAAGCAGTACACGATGTTGTTTCGTCTCTACAGCACGCTGGATAACAGCCTGGAACTGACCTCTGGCGGCGCGGGACGCGCGCTGCAAACCACGCTAACGATAGGCGGCAATCAGACCTCCAGCGGCAGCTTTCCACTGCTCGCCACCATTCCCGCCGGGCAAAGCAACCTGCCGGTGCGTAGCTACTTCAACTATACTTTGGGGCTGAAACTGACGTGGAACAGCGCCACCCGAAAAGAGGCGCTTGCCAGTTGTCAGGATGGTAAGTGGCAGGGGGTAGCGACGGATGCCTCATCCAACGCCAGCGCCACGCTCTCCGATAGCTGCTTTATTCAGAGCGTCACGTCGCTCAGCTTTGGCACCGTGGGCAGCACGGCGCTGACGTCACGTCTGGCCTCGACGGCCAGCATTCGCGCGCGCTGCCCGGTCGGAACCACTTATTCACTGGGCATCAGCCGTGGTGAGCATGCCTCGGGTACTCAGCGCCAGATGTGTAACGATCGCCAGCAGTGTCTGCAATACGCCCTCTGGCAGGATGCCACCGCCACCCGCCCATGGGGCGAAACACCGGGAAACAATACGATGGAAATGAGTCATCACGACGGGAGTGTGCAGACGGTCACCGTGTATGGCACGGTGCCAACGCAACCCCTCACCGGCACGGGCCTGTTTAGCGATAATGTCGTGGTGACGCTCACTTATTAATCTAAATAATGCGCGGCCTGGATCAATGTTACCGATAACAATTCACGATACAGTTTCCTTCCCGCACCGGGTCACTCTTTTTTCTCTTAGGCGGATCGCTGACAATTTCATGAAATACCTGCTTGCCGATGCCATCGTGTATGACAACGAGGATGGTTCACTGACCTTACAAAGCGCTGACGCCGAGAGTCAGACGCTGACCTGTACGGCGCAAACCATCCTGAACCTGCTGATTGCCCATCACGGGATGGTGGTCGAACGCGAGGTTTTTCTCCAGCAGGTGTGGGACGATCGCGGCCTGCGTGGGTCGAGCAACTCCTTGAATCAGTACATCAGCATCCTGCGCAAAATGCTGGCAGGGATGGTGCCGGACAACCTGTTTATCGTCACCGTTCCCAAAGTCGGGTTTATGCTCAGCGCGGATATCAGCGTCGTGCCGCTCAATGCGCCCGTCTCTGCGCCCGCGCCGGTAAGCAGCAAACGCGCGGTCCCCAAAAGACGAAACTGGCTTTATAGTATCGTGACCGCCACCGTGACGCTCCTGTGCGCCACCGCGCTCATCTGGAATGCCCAGCGCCAGCAAATTGAGCCATATCTGCTGGCTCACATCGACAGTTGTCCGGTCTATACGCTGGCCCCGCTCTCTGACGTATTCCAAAAGCAAGCCCAGACGCTGCTCGGACAGATCAAAAATGAAGGCGCTTTCTCCTGTCTGCCAAGCTCAATTTTTTACATACATATTCAGGATCCCGTTCTCTATGGCGAAGAAGGCCGCCTGGTCCTGTCGCAGTGTTCCCAGTTTCGCAGCAAGGCCAGCACCTGCCAGACGCTGTACTTTTACGAGTGGTAGAGAGTGAAACAGAAGAAAAAACTTTTTTGCATCATCGCACTCAATGCGCTGCTGATCCTCGGTACATTGCTGTGGATACACCAAAGCACGCGCCTTTCCATGACCTGCCAGGGCAGCCTGACCTACAAAGATAGCCGCCTGGATAACCATTTCACCTTTGAAGGGATGGTCGTGATGCACTTTACGCCGAACGGTACGGGCTATTTCAATATCAACGGCGATGTAATGAATAACGGCCAGAACATGAAGGTCTCACGTCAGGAGAGCTTTAACTGGCAGTACGTGCATGAATCGTTCTATCAGCTGTACATCACCCAGGTAGAAAAATTTGGCCACGATAACGTGCCTGCAGGGGTGTTTGAACAGTACGCACTGGGCATTACCGCAGGTCAGAAAAGGTTGCTGAGCATCCGCACAACGCCGGATAAAGCCGTGGTTATCAGCAATTTTTACTCGCCGATTCTGCTCTGCGCCGGATAACGGTCACACGGGTATCAGGCATCAGGTTATACTCAGCGCATGATCTACACCTTTCGTCCGACATCCCCGGCGGATATTTCCGCCCTACCGGCGATTGAACGCGCCGCCGCGCAGCGCTTCGCGCTATTGCCTGAATTCAGCTGGCTCGCCGCCGGCCCGGTGATCTGCGCCGAACGTCATCAGCACTTCGTCAGCCAGGCCATGAGTTGGTTAGCGCTGGCAGACGATCGTCCCGTGGGTTTTCTGCTGGCGGAAGCGCACGACGCTTCGCTCTTTATCGTCGAGTTTTCGCTCCACCTTGACTGGCAGGGGCGCGGTCTTGGCCGTCGCCTGATGGCTTATGCGATCGAACAGGCGCGAGAAAAAGGCTTCAGTGCTCTCACGCTCACAACGTTTCGCGAGGTGCCGTGGAATGCGCCGTGGTATGCGCGGATGGGGTTTGAAATCGTGCCTGAGGCATTACTTAGCGACGCGCTGCGGCAAAAACTGCGTGAAGAAGCGGCGCACGGCCTGGCAGCGGAGTCTCGCTGCGCCATGCGCCTGGCACTACGTTAACGCGCCCGTTACAGGGCGCATCCGGGTCAGAAGGTTTCCCAGTTTTCCCCACCGTCGGTTGCTGCCGCTTTACGCAGCAGGGTCGGCGCAGGCATCGGCGCAGCGCTCACCGTTTCGCGCCCGCTGTTGGTCTGATTTTGCTGGATGCGGAATACCGCAACGGCCTGCGTCAAGCGGCTGGCCTGCTCTTCCAGCGCAGCGGCGGCGGCGGCGGACTCTTCCACCAGCGAGGCGTTCTGCTGGGTCACGCGATCCATCTCGGCCACCGCCAGACCCACCTGATCGATACCACGGCTCTGCTCATCCGATGCAGAGGCGATTTCCCCCATGATGTCGGTCACTCGGGTCACCGCATTCACGATCTCATCCATGGTTTCCCCGGCGCTTTCCACCAGCGTGGAGCCGAGATCGACACGATTAACCGAATCTTCAATCAGACTCTTAATCTCACGCGCCGCCTGGGCACTGCGCTGCGCCAGATTACGCACTTCACCGGCCACCACCGCAAAACCTCGGCCCTGTTCGCCCGCACGGGCGGCTTCGACCGCAGCGTTCAGCGCCAGGATATTGGTCTGGAAGGCAATTCCGTCAATAACGCTAATAATATCGGCAATTTTCTGCGAACTGGCGGTAATATCGCGCATCGTCTGCACAACATTATCGACCACTTTACCGCCCTTCTGCGCGGTTTCCGACGCACTCAGCGCCAGATGGCTGGCCTGGCGCGCGTTTTCGGCGTTTTGCTTCACGGTTGCGGTCAGCTCTTCCATGCTGGCGGCGGTCTCTTCCAGCGAAGCCGCCTGCTGCTCGGTACGCGAGGAAAGATCGTTATTACCCATCGCGATTTCACTCGCGCCGCTGTAAATGGCATCGGCGCCCTGACGCACTTCCCCGACGGTGCGCGCCAGCTCTCCCTGCATATGACGCAGCGAATGCGCCAGTTGGCCCATTTCGTTATCGCTTTCCACATCAATGCGTTTTACTAGATCGCCACCGGCAATATGACGAATGCTGTCAATGAGACGATTGAGCGGCGCAATCAGCGTCTTACGTACGCCCAGCCAGACGGTGACGATCACCGCCAGCACGGCAATCATCACGCCGAACAGGATCCACATCGCCTGGGTATAAGAGGCATTGCTGTCCTTTACCGCCAGCTCGTAGAGGCTGTCGTTCTGTTGCAGATAGTTGACGTACGCTTTCTCAAAACCATCCTGATAACCCTGGGTCGGCTGGTCGAAGAAGTCGTTAATCTTGCCGGCCCCCAGCAGCTGAATCAGCTCCGCCAGCGCGCCGTGATAGATATCGTAGTTACGCTTAATTTCCAGCGCCGCGGCTTCACTTTGCCGCGGGTCGCGCGGCATCGCTTCATACTCGGCCCAGCGTTTTTCCGCTTCAGCCAGCGATTTCGTGGCAATCTGCATCAGCTCGGCAACGGTGGCGCCGCTACCGATGTTGTTCTGATCCATCATGTAGCGGATCCCGGCGCGGTTAAGCGTGTTGCGGGTTTGCAGCAGGGCAACCCAGCTGCCGTTCAGCCCGGACTGCTGCTGACGCACGGTTTGTAAGATAGTGAAGTTTTCTTTGTCATGCTTCAGTGAGTTAAAGAACAGGCCCCCTGAGACCATTTGCAACAAGCCAAACAACACCAAAACCAGCACAAGGCTGGTGACGATTTTAATACGCTTTAACATGTTTCTCTTTCCTCCAGACGAATAACGAATTTTCGGCGGCGAAAGGAAAAACTTTATAGAAAATGTGACTATTAATACGCGGGGAAGGTGGAATATTCGGACGTTATGGATTGACGCGAGACCATGGCATTGTCGTCGCGTCCAGAGTGGATGTAGGCCTGATAAGCGTAGCGCCACCAGGCAGAGCTGCACAAATTGCCGGATGGCGGCTCCGCCTTATCCGGCCTACTCAAAGATGCTATTTACGCAGCGCGCAGATTTCCTCATACAGGCTACGCGAAAGATTCAACCCCTGCTGTTCACTCTGCTGGCGCGCCTGGTAGCGACGCTCACCCGGCAGTCGCGCCCCCTGCGCCTGCATGCCGCTAAACAGCGTCTCGGCGCGCGCCAGATGGGATGCGGCGTCATCGCCGAGGAAGCGTGCTGGGTCAAGCGCCAGAATCAGCTCACCGCCGTAAGGCAGGCCACCCGCGCCGTTATCCCACGCCAGCGATTCGGCGCTGGTCATATCGCCAATCAGCGGCCCGGCGAACAGCTCCACCATGGCGGCCAATGCCGATCCTTTATGTCCGCCGAACGTCAGCATCGCGCCGTCGAGTACCGCCTGCGGATCGGTGGTCGGCTGACCGTCGCTATCAATTCCCCAGCCCTCCGGAATCGCTTTACCGGCCCGCTGATGGAGCTGAATTTCACCGCGCGCCGCCGCGCTGGTCGCCATATCGAAGATAAACGGCGGCTTGTCACCGCGCGGCCAACCAAACGCAATCGGGTTGGTGCCAAACAGCGGCTGGGTTCCGCCGGCTGGCGCCACCCATGCGTGGCTCGGTGTGCAGGCGTAGCCCACCAACCCAACCTCGGTCAACGGCTCAACATCGGCAAACAGCGCGGAGAAATGCACGCAACGGTTGATCGCCAACGCCGCAATGCCGCAGTGGCGCGCCTTTTCAATCAGTAGCGGCAGCGCCTGTTCATACGCGCACAGCGAGTACGCGCCATGCGCATCAGCTTTGACGATCGCCGGAGCCTGATCGACGATCGTCGGTTCGGCGTCCGGCGAAACTTTGCCTTTGCGCAGGGTTTCCACAATGCCGAGCAGACGCCACAGGCCGTGCGATGCGCAGCCGTCGCGTTCACCCGCCGTTACGTTACGCGCGATGGCGTCGGCATGAGGTTGTGAAAAACCGTTGGCACGCAGGACCTCGAAGGCCAGCGTGTAAGCGTCGTTGAGTGCGATGTTGACCGTTGTCATGTAGTTCTCCGTATTATTGTTGTACTGGCATAAAGCGTAGACGGAGGCGCAGGTTTTACTTGGTTAACGCAGTGATTTAAATCACATTAATTCCCGGAGGCGCCGTCGATGTTCTCTGCAAACTCTATCACGCCTTTAATCAACCGTGGATTATTGATGACGTCGCGCTCAAAGGTGCTACCCAGTTCACTAAAGCGCAACCGGTGGGTCAGTAGCATTCCGGCACTCAGCTCGCCGCTGCGCATCAGTTCGCCGACGCGGGCAAAATCCTCGGCGGTGGCGTTGCGGCTGCCCATCAGGGTGGTCTCTTTTTTATGAAACTCCGGATCGGAAAACTGCAGATCGCCCTTAAACAAACCAACAAACACGATGCTGCCAGCGTGACGGATCAGATCCACCGCACGGTTCATTGACTGCGGATTGCCGGTCGCATCCACGATCTTTTGCGCCAGATTGCCGCCAAACAGGCTGCGCAGCCGGGCGTCGAAATCCGCCGCCAGCGGATCCAGCGCTGGAAGATCCAGCTGATCCGTCACATGCGCACGTCGTTCATCGCTGACATCCGCCACCACGACCCGCGCGCCTTCCGCTTTGGCAATGGCCGCCGCGCCCAGACCGATTGGTCCCGCGCCAACTACCAGCACCTCATCCCCCGCCCGTACCGCCGCGCGCCGCACCGCATGGGCGCTGATGGCGAACGGTTCAATGAGCGCAACGGCTTCCGGCGCAATCCCTTCCGCCAGCAGTACGTTCTGCTGCGGTACGCAAAGATATTCGCTAAAGCCGCCGTCGCGATGCACGCCGATCACCGCGATATTCTCGCAGCAGTTGCCGCGCCCCTCGCGACAGGCGCTACAGGTATTGCAACCCACATAGGGGATCACCGCCACCTGCTGCCCAATCTGCCATTGTTGCGCCTCGCTGCCGACCTCAACAATATCACCGCAAATTTCATGCCCTAATACCCGTGGGTAGCTGAAAAAAGGCTGTTTACCGCCCCATGCATGGATATCGGTGCCACATATCCCTACCGTTTTTATTTTTATTAACACCTCATCTTTTTGTGGCTTTGGAATATTTCTTGATTGCCATGCCCATTCACCCGGTTGCTGACAAACTAACGCTTTCATAATATTCATTTGAACTTCTCCTTTTTTGTTCTCCTTGTTATTGTGGATTTCGTAATAATTCAGCAGTCACGCCACAAATTCTTGTGAATGCCAACGCAGAAATAGGTTTTAAATTCGTTTTTAATGATTATCAGGAGGATGTCAGCATGAGCCGTTCGCAGAATTTACGCCGTAGCGTGGTGAACCAGATTATTGAAGGTATCGCCCGCGGCCATATCCCCTCTCCGCTGCCGGTACAATCGGCGCTGGCCGAGATGTACAACATTAGCCGCACCACCGTCAGGCACATTCTCACTCATCTGCAGCAGCGCGGCGTGCTGGAAAAAATTGGCAATGATTACATCGTGCTACGTAAACCCGATGCGCTGGACGGCTTCGAGTGCACCCAGGCGCCGCTCGAAGAGCAGACGCAGATTTTTGAACAGGCGTTCTTTTCGATGATTAACCAGCGGCAGCTGAAGGCCGGGGAAGTGATGAGCGAAATAGCGCTGGCAAAAATGGCCGGGGTCAGCCCGGTGGCCGCCAGGGAATATTTGCTCAAATTTGGTCGCTATAATCTGATTGTCAGCGAAAAACGCGGCTTCTGGCGCATGAAAGAATTTGACCGAGCCTACGCCGAGCAGCTTTTTGAATTACGCGAAATGCTGGAATTACACGCCCTTCAGCGCTTCCTTAATTTGCCCGATGGCGATCCTCACTGGCTGCAGGCGAAAACATTACTGGAACATCATCGCCAATTAAGAGATCGCATTGGCGATAACGTAAAAACATTCTCCCAGCTCGATCGGGATTTTCATGCATTATTACTTTCGGCTGCTGATAATATATTTTTCAATCAATCACTGGAGATTATCTCGGTTATTTTCCACTTCCACTATCAGTGGGATGAAAGCGATCTTAAGCAGCGTAATATTATCGCCATTGATGAACATATGATGATCCTGATCGCGCTGATCTGCCGTAACGAGATCGACGCCACCCTGGCGCTGCGCAACCATTTAATGACGGCGAAACAGTCGATGATCCGTTCGATCGATCAAACCGCTCGCCGTTGATTTCGCTAGCGCAGCGGCTTCACCTGCCGCTGCGGCGCATCCTGATCGCCCATGAAGTGACCAATCGCCAACAGCATCTCCAGCGCCTCATGGCGGCGCAGATAGCGGCGCGGACGGAAGCGCCCTTCTTCATCGCAGCGCATAAAGCCAAAAGCCACCGCGCGCTGGGCGTTAGTCAGGTAGATATCGCGCAGGATACGTCCATCTGTGAAGGTTGATTGCAGCATCGTTGACGCGTTACGGTACGATACGCCGCAGCTCATCATCGCCACCGTGGCCGCTTCTTCACGGCGGATCGGCCTGTCGGGCAGGAACTTGCCCTGCACCAGCGCCATCATGCCGCGCTGAATCAGCGCGGCAATGCCCGGATACCAGACGGAGTCCGGGGCAATATCCTGGATGACGACGCCATTCGACGGCTGATACTGCAATCCCCACAGGCGAATGATCATCTGCGCCAGTTCAAAGCGGGTAATACACTCCGCGCCGCTTTCCTCTTCGATCACTCCGCGCGCGCGCAAAATACCGGCATTAACCGAATTACCGCTCGCCAGATCGATGCTGCCTTCCGGCTGAATCAGCCACGGTTTACTCAGCAAGCTCATCTCACCGTGGTTGACCCGGCAGCGCACGAAGCGCCCGGCCATGGTCGGCGTCAGCGCCAGAATATCGCCCTCGCCCAGCGGCGTCATTGGCCCTTCCGCCGTTTTTCCCAGCCACCACGAATAATGCAGGACCGCTTCATCATCACCCGGCAACTGCGCAATCGCCCGCAGATAATCGCCCACCTGCGGCAGTCCGCGAATGAAAAGCTGCACCGGTCGAGGGTACGCCAGCCCGTTAATGGTGACGTTTTCCATCTTCACGCCGCTGCCCCAGTGGGCGGCATGCAGCGGATGGTCGACGTCGGTGATGCGAATATCCTTCAGCACCAGACCTTCAATCGGCGACTGCGCCAGACCTTCAATAAACAGACCGTATTCACCGCCGCTCGCTTCCAGGTCTTCAATCACGATATTGCGAAAACGCGGTAGATGGCTACCGTAGACGCCCTCGGCATAGTTCATGGTGGCGTGAACCACCGCGTCACGCACCCGCTTGACCCGTGAGTGGCGTAGCCAGATGTTTTCGATTACGCCGCCGCGCAAGGCGTTAGCTTTGAGACGTAGCGGGTAAGTTAGCGCCGGACTGTCAAATTCATTCCCCACGGCAAACACGTTGCGGATGCCGCCGCTCATCTCGCTGCCCAGCGCAATACCGCCGTGACCGTCGGCAAAACGGTTATTACGGATGATGATGTTTTCACAGGGAATGTTGGCTTCACGCCCGTCGCGATCGCGCCCGGATTTAATGGCGATGCAGTCATCGCCGGAGTCGAACAGGTTGTCTTCAATCAGCACATCGCAGCAGCTTTCGGGATCGACGCCGTCGTTATTGTGTCCATGGGAGCGTAGCGTCATGCGTCGGATGGTGACGTTGCGACACATGACCGGATTCACCTGCCACATCGGCGAATTGCGTAGCGTGACGCCTTCCAGCAGCACGTTCTGGCAGCGCAGCGTCTGGATAAACATGGGCCGCAGGTAGTGCCCGTCGCCAAAGCGCCGCTCCGCCACCGGCACGCCGTTGAGGTTCATTTCACGCAGCCGCAGGCTGGCGGGGCGCTGCAGGTTGCGGGCGGAGGTCGACCAGGCGTGCTCAATCTGATGCGTCCAGTGCCACCAGACGCTGTCGCTGGCCTGACCGTCCAGCACGCCTCGCCCGGTGAGCGCAATATTTTGCGCATCGCAGGCGTAAATCAGCGCCCGGTAGTTCCACAGCGGCGAGCACTCCCAGTGGCCGAAGGCCAGCGGGTAGTGCGCTTCGGTGGTCTCGGTCGTGAACAACAGCACGCTCTGCGGGCTGTCCAGATGCAGATTTATATGACTGAGCAGCGCCAGAGAGCCGGTAAGATAGCGCCCGGCGGGCACAATCACCCTGCCGCCGCCCTGGCGGTGGAGATAAGCGATAGCCCGCTGAATCGCCTGCGTGTCCAGCGTGACGCCGTCGCCGACGGCGCCAAAATCGCGCACGTTCACCTCGGCTGAAGGAATGCGCGGATCGTGGATCCGCGCCAGAATGTTTTGCTCTTCCTCGACGCTCAGCACCGCGCAAGGGTTTGTCGTCATGACCTTGTCCTTAAGTTATCCGTTTAAATGGGCAAGCGCTTCCCCTAGCGCCAGCATGGCCAGCGACTGCCCGTAGGCGCGCTGACGAACGCGAATATCCAGATAGTGCTGGAGATCGCGCCCCACCGATGTGCCCGCCGACACGTCAGCCACTTCCCCTTGATCGTTAATCCGTGCAATCAGCGCCTGGATGCCCGCCCAACCCGCGTCGCGGCAGCGGTTATCCAAAAGACCCAGCCGCGCGCCTTTCAGCAACGCATAGGTCAGCCCCGCGGTCCCCGACGCCTCCTGATAGCTTTCAGGGTGATCGATTAACGTCGACCACATCCCGTTGTTATGCTGGTAGTGCACCGCCGCCTGCATCTGGCGGAGAAACGCCTCGCGGATAAACCGCGTGTTGGCGGTATCCGCGTTCGCCATCTCCAGAAAATCGACGCTGCCGACCGCCGCCCAGCCGTTACCGCGCCCCCACAGCGCCGCGCCGTAGTTATTGCGCTCGATAAAGCTCCAGCCGTGCATCCACAGCCCGCTGCGACGGTCGACGAGGTATTTGATGTGCAGTAAGAACTGATACGCCACATCGTCCATGTAGTGCGGTTTATTGAGCAGCTGCGACGCTCTGGCGTGGAACAGGCCGCTCATAAACAGCGTGTCGACCCACAGCTGCTCTTCGTTGAGATGGTCGCTGGTACAGTGGGTATAGCCGTTTTCCTGCGTGCGCAGCAGGCGCGTGTCGATCCAGTCGGCGTACTCGGCGATATCCGCCAGCCAGCCCATTTCGCCGAGTTCCGACGCCATACAGGTGGCGGTCAGCATCGGCGCCATCCGGTTGATATTTTTCTCCGGCAGCCCTTCGGCCATGCGCCGTGAGAACCAGCCCTTCAGATAGTCAAGGTAGCGCGGCTCGCGGGTAATCTGATAGAGACGCCAGATACCGTAAATCCCCACCCCCTGCGACCAGTCCCAGTTTTCAATCGACAGGTCAGAAGCGATAACTTTCTGTTTTTTCAGCTCGGCGTCATCGGTGCGCACCACAATCACTTCATTAAACAGGGTATCCAGCTTGCTTAAAATGGACTCTTTTAATAATTGCGACATAACCACCTCAATTACATGATCTTTTTCAGCACACGCTGCGCGCGCTGAGGGAATTCATCGGCCAGTTGTTCGAGGGTGAGCTGCCCGTAGTCATAGCGTTGAACGGCATCAAGGAAGTAGGACAGCAGTTGCGGGTTTTCAAACCACGGTGACGGTTCGATTTTGCCCATCAGTTGATCCACCTGTGCCAGCCCCTGCACCTGAATCTGGCTGTCATCCAACACGCCTTCCTGCTGCAAGACCTTGACCGCCTCGGCGCTCAGCGGTACGCCGCGCTGGAGGCCCATCGCTTTAATGCCCTGTGGGTCATTAAGCAGGAAGTTAATCAGCTTCGCCGCCAGCTCCGGGTGTTTGCTGTTTTTACCGATGGAGAACATCATCGCCGGTTTAAAGAAGATGCCGGCATCGGTCGCGCCGGGCAGCATTGGATAAGGCCCCACTTCCAGATGCGCAGGCGCGCGCAGGCTACCGGCAAAGGTGCCGTCGGTGCTCCAGGTGTGCACGCCGCCAATTTTGCCGTCCAGCCACGGTTTAATTTCCCAGGCGTTGGCTTTACCAAAGGACGAAAGGTACTTCATCGACGGAATAACATGATTGTCCACCAGCTTCTTATACATGCCGAAATAGTCCAGCCACTGCTCACGGGTGTAGGTGAAGTCTTTCTTCTGCGGGTCAATCATCGGGATATTGTATTTCTGTACCATATAGGAGTTCAGAAACGTCATGATGGTGGTGTCGTGATTGGCGAGGATAAACGGGTAGTAGTCGTCTCCCAGCTTGGTTTTAAACACCGGCCCCGCGGCAATCATCTGCTCCCAGGTTTGCGGATAGGCAACGCCCGCTTTTTTCCACAGTTCGGGGTTGTAGTACATCGAGCGACCGGTCATGGCCACCGGCACGCCGTTCAGCTTGCCGTTCATCGTCACCAGCTGTTTGCCCTGACTGGAGAACTGGCTAAGGTCGATAATCGACGACTGGCGGTTAATATCGTAAAACCCGTCGCCGTTTTTTGAGAACATCACCAGCCAGTTCCAGTTAATCTGCATCACGTCCGGTTCGGTGTTCCCTGCCAGTTGGGTACTCAAACGCGATAAGTAACCATCCCAGCCGCTCGGTTCGGTATTGATTTTGACGTCAGGGTTCTGTGCTTCGAAGGCTTTAATCGCCTCGGTGGTCGCCTGATGGCGCTGGTTGCCGCCCCACCACGACATGCGTAATTCCGTGGCGGAGTGCCCTACCGCTGGCCACAAGATTCCCGCGCCCAGAACCCAACAAAGTGCTTTTAGCCGCTTATTATTCATTGTGTTAATCCTTTTTAGGGGTACAGGCCAGCGGGCTGAATGGCTCACCGGCCGGGTTGAGCCAATAGTCGGGAAAAAGCGGCGGCGTGGAGACGGTCATCCCCCTGAGTTGTGATCAATTAGTGACAATAGTGTTTTTTATTGGTTTTTAATCATACGTAGTTGCGCGTAGGGAAACGGCGACGGGAAAAAAACTTGCGATCTCAATCACATATTTCCGCGTAGGACAAAGGTTGCCCAACCGCTTACCGCGAAAAGTGACCGCTTAGCCTCCGCTTTTAACCGCTCACCCATTTACCCAACTTTACGCGCGCGTAGGTCTGGCAAACTCATCAGCAGAATCAAGACCTCCTCAACCCCCAAACCCAAAAAACAACGGCAGCTTCGGCTGATTATTAATCTTAAAAACCAGGTTTTACTATGGATACGAAAAAGCTATTCAAGCACATACCCTGGGTGATTCTCGGAATCATCGGTGCGTTTTGCCTCTCGGTCGTCGCTCTGCGCCGCGGTGAGCACGTCAGTGCCCTGTGGATCGTCGTGGCGTCGGTTTCCGTTTATCTGGTGGCCTATCGCTACTACAGCCTGTACATCGCCCAGAAGGTGATGAAGCTCGACCCGACGCGCGCGACGCCGGCGGTCATTAACAACGATGGCCTGAACTACGTGCCGACCAACCGCTACGTGCTGTTCGGCCACCACTTCGCCGCGATTGCCGGCGCAGGTCCGCTGGTGGGGCCGGTACTGGCCGCGCAGATGGGCTACCTGCCGGGTACGCTGTGGCTGCTGGCGGGCGTGGTGCTCGCGGGCGCGGTGCAGGACTTTATGGTGCTGTTTATCTCCACGCGCCGTAACGGTTCCTCGCTGGGTGAAATGGTCAAAGAAGAGATGGGCCGCGTGCCGGGTTCGATTGCCCTGTTCGGCTGCTTCCTGATTATGATCATCATCCTCGCCGTGCTGGCGCTGATCGTGGTGAAAGCGCTGGCGGAAAGCCCGTGGGGCGTGTTCACCGTCTGCTCGACCGTGCCGATTGCGCTGTTTATGGGTATCTACATGCGCTTTATCCGCCCGGGCCGCGTCGGTGAAGTGTCGGTAATTGGTATCGTGCTGCTGGTGGCTTCCATCTACTTCGGCGGCGTGATTGCCCACGACCCGTACTGGGGCCCGGCGCTGACCTTTAAAGACACCACCATCACCTTCGCGCTGATTGGCTACGCCTTTATCTCCGCTCTGCTGCCGGTATGGCTGATTCTGGCACCGCGCGACTACCTCGCCACTTTCCTGAAAATCGGCGTTATCGTCGGCCTGGCGCTGGGCATCGTGATCCTCAACCCGGACCTGAAAATGCCGGCGGTAACTCAGTACATCGACGGTACCGGCCCGCTGTGGAAAGGCGCGCTGTTCCCGTTCCTGTTTATCACCATCGCCTGTGGCGCCGTTTCAGGCTTCCACGCGCTGATCTCCTCCGGTACCACGCCGAAGCTGCTGGCGAATGAAACCGACGCGCGCTTTATCGGTTACGGCGCGATGTTGATGGAGTCCTTCGTGGCGATTATGGCGCTGGTTGCGGCCTCCATTATCGAGCCTGGCCTGTACTTTGCGATGAACACCCCGCCAGCGGGCCTTGGCATCACGATGCCGAACCTGCACGAGATGGGCGGTGAGAACGCGGCGCTGATTGCTGCGCAGTTGAAAGATGTGACCGCGCATGCGGCGGCAACCGTCAGCTCCTGGGGCTTCGTGATTTCGCCAGAGCAGATCCTGCAAACCGCGAAAGACATCGGCGAACCGTCGGTTCTGAACCGTGCGGGCGGCGCACCTACGCTTGCCGTCGGTATTGCTCACGTGTTCCACAAAGTCCTGCCGATGGCTGACATGGGCTTCTGGTACCACTTCGGTATTCTGTTCGAAGCGCTGTTTATCCTCACCGCGCTGGACGCCGGTACCCGTGCGGGCCGCTTTATGCTGCAGGATTTGCTCGGTAACTTCGTGCCGTTCCTGAAGAAAACCGACTCTCTGGTGGCTGGCGTGGTCGCTACCGCGGGCTGTGTCGGTCTGTGGGGCTACCTGCTGTATCAAGGCGTGGTTGACCCGCTGGGCGGCGTGAAGAGCCTGTGGCCGCTGTTCGGCATCTCTAACCAGATGCTGGCCGCCGTGGCGCTGGTCCTGGGCACTGTTATCCTGATTAAGATGAAGCGCACCAAATACATCTGGGTGACTACCATCCCGGCAGTATGGCTGCTGATCTGCACCACCTGGGCGCTGGGCCTGAAGCTGTTCAGCTCCAACCCGCAGATGGAAGGCTTCTTCTACATGGCTAATCAGTACAAAGAGAAGATTGCCGCCGGTGGCGAGCTGACCGCACAGCAGATTGCCAACATGAACCATATCGTTATCAACAACTACACCAACGCGGGCCTGAGCATTCTGTTCCTGGTGGTGGTGTACAGCATCATCTTCTACGGTTTCAAAACCTGGATGCAGGTGCGCAATAGCGATAAACGTACCGACAAAGAGACACCGTACGTGCCGGTACCGGAAGGCGGCGTGAAGACTTCTTCGCACCACTAATCCACCGAACCCTCCCTCTCCCGCCGGGAGAGGGCCGGGGTGAGGGAAAACGTGTTCCCCAGCCCGATAGAGATAACCTCGTCGGGCTTTGTCTTATCAGGATGGTCTATGTTTGGTAACTTAGGACAAGCAAAAAAATACCTCGGTCAGGCGGCGAAAATGCTGATTGGCATTCCGGATTACGACAACTACGTCGAGCATATGCAGACCAACCATCCGGATAAGCCGTACATGACCTACGAAGAGTTCTTCCGCGAGCGCCAGCAGGCACGCTACGGCGGCGACGGAAAAGGCGGCATGCGCTGCTGCTAAAAGGAGACAACATGGCACCGATTGCAGTCACCCTACTTACCGGTTTCCTCGGCGCGGGCAAAACCACCCTGCTGCGCCACATTCTCAACGAGCAGCACGGCTTCAAAATTGCCGTGATTGAAAACGAATTCGGCGAGGTCTCGGTCGACGACCAGCTGATTGGCGACCGCGCCACGCAGATCAAAACCCTGACCAACGGCTGCATTTGCTGCACCCGCTCTAACGAGCTGGAAGACGCGCTGCTCGACCTGCTTGATAACCTCGACAACGGCAACATCCACTTTGACCGCCTGGTGATTGAATGCACCGGCATGGCCGACCCCGGCCCGATCATTCAGACCTTTTTCTCCCACGACGTGCTGTGCGAACGCTACCTGCTGGACGGCGTGATTGCGCTGGTTGACGCGGTACATGCTAACGATCAGATGAACCAGTTCACCATCGCCCAGTCGCAGGTAGGCTACGCCGATCGCATTCTACTCACCAAAACCGACGTCGCCGGCGAAAGCGAAAAGCTGCGCGAACGCCTGGCGCGCATCAACGCCCGCGCGCCGATTTACACCGTCACCCACGGCGATATCGACCTCGGCCTGCTGTTCAACACCAACGGCTTTATGCTGGAAGAGAACATCACCTCAACACCACGCTTCCACTTTATGGCCGACAAGCAAAACGACGTGTCGTCGATTGTGGTGGAGCTGGATTACCCGGTGGATATCAGCGACGTCTCCCGCGTGATGGAGAACCTGCTGCTGGACTTCGCCGACAAGCTGCTGCGCTACAAGGGAATGCTGTGGATTGACGGCGAGCCGAACCGCCTGCTGTTCCAGGGCGTACAGCGCCTGTACAGCGCCGACTGGGACCGCCCGTGGGGGGATGAAACGCCGCACAGCACGCTGGTGTTTATTGGCATCCAACTGCCGGAAGAAGAGATTCGCGCGGCGTTTGCCGGTTTACGCCAATAGCCGCAAAACCTGATGCCCTCCCAGCCAGGAGGGCATCAACGCGCCGCTATTTCCGCACCACCACCAGCTTCTGGTTCACAAACTCTTTAATCCCCAGATCCGACAGCTCGCGCCCGTAGCCGGAACGCTTCACGCCGCCAAACGGCAGCTCGGCCGCGGTATCGGTCAGCCAGTTGATGTAGACCATACCGGTCTCGATGCGCGAGGCCATTTTCTTCGCCCGCTCAATATCCTGGCTGAACACCGCGCCGCCCAGACCGTAGTGGGAGTCGTTGGCCAGCGCCACCGCCTCGTCGTCACTCTTCACGACATAAATCTGCGCCACCGGGCCAAAGAACTCTTCAAAGTACGCCGGGTTATCACGGGTGATATGGGTCAGAATGGTCGGTTCGAAGAAGCTGCCGTCGCGCTGCACCGGCTTACCGCCTAAGTGCAGCTTCGCACCGTTTTTCACCGCCGCGTTCACCTGTTTAGTCAGCGTGTCCAGCGCATCCTTC
This sequence comes from Kluyvera sp. Awk 3, assembly GCF_028069715.1. Lineage (NCBI taxonomy): Bacteria > Pseudomonadati > Pseudomonadota > Gammaproteobacteria > Enterobacterales > Enterobacteriaceae > Kluyvera > Kluyvera sp. Awk 3. Next base: position 30,000 of record NZ_JANEWH010000019.1, read on the forward strand.
GAGGACAACGGCCCCAGCGTGGTGCTTTCATCCAGCGGATCGCCAATCTTCACCTGCTTAAAGGCGTCGGTGAATTTTTCCAGGAAGGCATCGGCGATTTTCTCATGCAAAATAAAGCGCTTCGCCGCGGTACAGACCTGCCCGGCATTGTTCAAGCGCGCATTAACGCCAATTTTCACCGCCTTTTGCAGGTCGGCATCGTCCAGCACCACAAACACATCGTTACCGCCCAGCTCCAGGGTCGATTTTTTAATGTGCTTCGCCGCCTGTGCAGCCACCACACTCCCCGCTTTTTCCGAGCCGGTGAGCGCCGCCCCCTGTACGCGATCGTCGGCGATAATCTTCGCCACCTGATCCTGTGAGATATAGAGGTTAGTCCACGCCCCTTCCGGCGCGCCCGCTTCACGGACCAGGTGCGCAAAGGTCTCTGCGCAGTGCGGCACAATGCTGGCGTGCTTGGCCAGTACCGGGTTACCCGCCGCAAGATTCGGCGCCAGCACGCGCATCAGTTGGTAATACGGGAAATTCCACGGCTCAACGGCCATCAGCACGCCAATCGGGTGATGCTCTACCCACGCCTCGCCCAGTTCAGATTTGTACTTCACCGGCGCTAAAAACTGCTTTGCGTTATCAGCGTAGTAGCGGGCAATTTGCGCACAGAGTTTCACTTCGCCACGGCTCTGTTCAATCAGTTTGCCCATCTCCTGGCTGGCGATTTTAGCCAGCTCCTCCGCGCGCTCGTCAATCAGATCGGCAAGCTTATGCAGCACCGGCAAGCGTTGGTCTATATCACCTTTCGCCCAGTCGGAGTGATAGAGCGCATCGGCGGCCTTCAGCGCCGCTTCAACGTCCGCATCGCTATGCGAGGGATATTCCTTAATAAGCTGGTTAGTGGCAGGATTAACTGTCTGGTAAGCCATATTGTGTCTCCTTGTTTTACCGCTTAGGGTATTAAGCGTAGTCAAGATGACTGGATATGGGCGTAAAGTTGGGTATAAACGGAGGTTTCCGAATTAACATCCCCCGCCGGACAAGACGGGGAATGACAGCTCATCGATTACCGCTTCACCTGCAATACTTCCTGCGATTCCTTGTGCGCGTCGACTTCCTGCGGCGTTAACCACAGCGATTTTCGCCCGAAGGTCTCGTACATTTTCAGCTGATCGTCATAGTGTTTATCCGCCTTGCCGTCCGGGGCAATAAACCCGCTTTGACCCGGCGCGACCACGTCCCAGGCAAGCACCGGGCTTTTGCTGGATGACGGTGAGAACACGATCATGTCGTTTTCCGTGCCACGGTTCTGGTATTCCGCCTGATGACGCGCCTCTTCCGCTGCCGCCTGCGGCACGCCGAAGAAGTTGTTGGCCCGGAAGGTCAGCGCCATCGCCGGGGTTTTCCAGCCGTTCAGGTCATTACCGTAGCGTGTTGACAGCGTCCGCCAGGCATCGTCCAGCGCCGCCAGCACCACCTCTTGCTGCGGTTTTCCGCCAAACAGATCGACCGCCTGTGGAACTGGCGACTTCTCCCCCTGCAGCGCCTCATAAAGGATCTTCGCCCCCACGCTGATGTTCAGCGAGCCGGTGGGCCCGTCCTGCGTCGTCTCATAGCCGCTGGCGCTGTACCAGTCGCCGAACGGCTCCGGCACCGCCGCGACCACCGTTCGCTTCAGCATGCTAGTCAGCCACGCATTCAGAATCGCCGAACCCGGCTGCTGATAGGTTTTACCGCCTTCATTCAGCAGGTTGCTGCCATCCCAGACCGCCAGCGTATCCACCAGTTGACGACGCGGGTCGCTCACCGGAAGGCTAGCCGTCGCGTCTTTCAGCGTGGGCAGGAACAGCCGCAGGTTCAGGTCCTGACGGCTGGTTTTGCGGATCACGTCCCAGGCCTCATCGGCGGTAAAGCGCGGCTGCTTATCAAGAATGCGGTCAATCTCGGTCACGCGATCCGCGCCGCCCCACAGGAAGGCAAACAGATCGGACGCCGGGTAATCTTTTTGCGGTGAGTTGTTCCAGTTGGCGATATAGCCCGACTGCGGGTTATACACTTTCGGGTTCAAATCGAACGAGAGTAGCCCTTTCCAGTCCCACTTGCCGGTGCCGGGCACCGGCAGGCGCGGGTCGTGGCCCGGCTGGCGGTCAGGGTACGCGCCAGTATGCACGTAGCCGATATTGCCGTTAACGTCGGCGTAGTACCAGTTGATGGTCAGCGCCTGTTTTGCCGCCTGCTGCGTCCACGCCTGCCAGTTTTTGGCCTTCATCTGATGAGTCCACGCCAGCAGCGAGGCCACCTCTTTGCCGTCCCACGCGCGCGCTTTGGCGTAGGCCGTTTCGGTTGCGGGGTCGGTTTGAATCACGTTGCCGTGCAGAGTGCGCCAGACGGTAAAGGTCTCCGGCTGGCCGTCTTTGACCTTAATGGTCTCTTCGCGGCTCAGCATCTTCACCCACTGGCCGTTATGTTGGTAATAGCCTGGTTTATCCTTCGATAATTTTTCGGCAAAAATGTCGACATCATCGCCGAAACCGGCGGTAGATCCCCATGAAATCGTACCGTTGTGACCAAACACCAGCCCTGGATAAGCGAACGGCGTATTCCCGGTGACATCATAGCCCGCGCCGTGCAGGCCAATGCCGTAGGTATACGCAGGCGCGTACCAGCCAAACTGCGGGCCGTTGACCATAATGGCCTTCGCATTCTGCGCTTTGCTTTTGCCAATCACCCACATGTTGCTGGTTGTCGGGTAGCCCGCCAGCCCGTTGGCCCCGCTCTGCGCAAACTGCGCGGCGATGATTTCCCGGTTTTGTGCCGCCGTCAGCGCCAGCAGTGCGCCATCGGCGCCTTTTGCTGGCCGGTCGAGCATCGGTGCCGGGCGATCATAGCGCGGCAGCAGCGCTGCCGTTTGCGTGTTCTGAAGGTCGAAGGTGAGCGGGTAGTGGCTCTCCTCAGGGGAAATGGTGGTCGGCGCGGACGGGTTAACCAACCATTTCAGCTGGTTAAAGACCGCCATCCCCTGCTGTTTGCCGTACTTGTCTTTGAGAGCGGTCAGCAGCGCCAGGTTATCAATTTCGCTGGTGCTGTCAGAAAAGCGGTTCGCCATGGTGCCGACAAAAACCATCGCTACATCAAAAGGCTGCCAGTGCTGCGGGGCGAAACCGAAGGTGGCAAACTGTTTTGGCAGCAGCTTGCCGGGGTTGGCGTTCACCTTATCAATCCAGGCGTTCATACCGTCGGCATAGCCTTGCAGGATAGATTTATCTTCCGCAGAAAGCGCGGCTATCTGCGCGCGAATAGAGTCCGGCCAATAGTTCTGACGAATGTCCTTATCAAAACGCACAAACGACTTACCAAGCACTTCAGAGACCGTGCCCTGCGTGCTGCGTCGCGCCATCTCCATCTGGAACAGGCGATCCTGCGCCACCACGTAGCCATAGCCGTAAAACAGCCGATAGGTATCATCAGCGTAAATATGCGGCATGCCGTATTCATCGCGAACAATCTTGACCTCGGTCTGGGTACCTGCCGCCAGGGCGGTAAGGCTCCAGGAACACATCAGCGAAGCAGCAACACAGTTCACGATCATACGATTTGTATTTTTCATTGTATCCTCTTGCAGGTGTATGATTAGCGAGTTGATACTAGCTGCGAAGCAGCACTTATCTATATGAGGCGAATAGTTTCAGCGCGAACTGTGAGTCTGATAGCAGTTATTTGATACATTAAATCTGTTAATGTGATCTAAAGCGAATCGTTTAATTTTCACACACCCCTGCCCGCTTTTTCCTGATGTGGTATAAAAATAAAAAACCGCCGGGACGAACGAATGACCACACCACGCGATATTCATCAGACCTTCACCCGACTGCCTGGGCTTGAGCGGCGCAGCACCTGGCAGAGCACGCAGGCCTACAAGCGCCACAGCCACCCGCAGCTCTCGATAGGGGCGATTCTCGAAGGCGGCACGCGCTGCGTCTGTGACGGGCTGGAGTACCTTTTATCCCCCGGTGACCTTATCGTTATCCCCGCCCACGCTCCGCATAGCTGCAACCCGATACAGGGGAAACCGCGCAGCTACCATATGCTCTACATCGACACGCCACTGCCATTAGCCCGACAGGTGATTCGCCACGGCGCGCTGTTCCGTCTGTATCTCAACGTGGTCGAGCAGATGTCCACCGACGCGCTGACCGCGCTGTTATCCGCCCTTTCACTGAGCGCGAACAGTGAAGAAACGCTGCGCGCCACCAGCCAGCAATTGCAGCAGGCGCTGTTGGCTAACCCCGTCTCTCCGCCCTCTCTTGATGAGTTCGCCACGCGCTTTTCGCTGCGCAAAGAGACCCTAATCCGGACGTTCAAGCAGGATACGGGCCTGACCCCCGGCAGCTTTCTCAATAATTCCCGCGTGGAGTACGCCAAAGCGAGGCTGCGCGCCGGGGACGATATCGCCGATGTCGCCTACCAAAGCGGCTTTGCCGACCAGAGTCATTTCCATAAAACCTTCGTCAGCTACACCGCCGCCACGCCGCGTCAGTACGCGCTTGGCCGATCAATATCCGACAATAATTAGCGCGTAAGCCGACATAAGCTGCCTTCAGTATTTTCACTGAGGTCGCTATGGAACAGGTCACAACGTTACTTCCCCCGGCGTTTCCCGCGCTGGCGCTGGCGCATTTTATGGCGCTGCTCAGCCCCGGGCCGGATTTCTTTTTACTGGTGGGCTATGCCGTCCGTTATCGCCTGCGCGGCAGCGTCGGGCTGTGCCTGGGCATCGCGGCGGGCAACGGGTTGTATATCCTGCTGGTGGTAATTGGCTCCGGGCTGCTGCGCCAGGCGCCGCTGCTCTTTGACATCATTGAGCTACTGGGCGCCGCCTATCTGCTGTGGATAGGCTACGCGTTGCTGAAAAGCCGCGCCGCACCGCTCGAATGGCGCCATTGCGCACAAATCTGCCCCTCGCTCGCGAAACAGCTGCTTTTAGGGCTCGGCTCTTCGCTACTGAACCCGAAAAACGCGCTGTTTTATCTGGCGCTGATGACCGCGCTGCTTGGGCCGAACGTCACCGTGGCGCAACAGGCGGCCTGCGGTATCTGGATGACCAGCGTGGTGCTGCTGTGGGATTTACTGCTGGTGATACTGCTCGCGCTGCCGCAGGTTCAGCGGCGTCTGGGAAATCTGATCTGGAAAATCGAGCGCACCGCGGGCGGTATCCTGATCGGCTTTGGCGGCTGGATCCTGTGGCAATTTATCCTGGGCTAAAACGAGAATGGGCGGCGTGTTCGGCGACGCCGCCCAAATATTAACGCAGTTCATCTCGCCGTAAGCCCACATCTCTCAGCTGTTCGTCGCTCATTCGCTGCAATATGCGGCGCGTTTGCTGCACGCGCCACCATGTTTTGATAAAACGCCACACCAGTACAAAGCCGATAAATGGCTGTCTTGCCCTGTTCTCATGAAATTCCATACTTCGCCTCCTCACCTTGCCAGAGGCTTTATCTTCGCGGATTTCTGCTGTTGCAATACAGATTCAAAAAACACTTTTCTTTAACATACAGATTCGCTAAAACGATACCTGCGTGCGGTTTTTTTCGCCTGACTGTACTGGTTTTTTCATCTGTATGGCGACAAACGGGGATACAGCAATGACGCGTTACCAACATCTGGCCAACCTGCTGGCCGAGCGAATTGAACAAGGGCTGTATCGCCACGGCGAAAAGCTTCCCTCCGTACGCAGCCTGAGCCAGGAACACGGCGTGAGTATCAGCACCGTGCAGCAGGCCTATCAGATGCTGGAGCAGCGCCAGCTCATTACGCCGCAGCCGCGCTCCGGCTACTTCGTCGCGCCGCAGAAGGCACAGCCGCCGGTGCCTCATATGTCGCGCCCGGTGCAGCGTCCGGTGGAGATCACCCAGTGGGATCAGGTACTAAATATGCTGGAGGCTCGCAGCGATAAATCCATCATTCCCTTCGGCGGCGGCTCGCCGGACGTCACCCAGTCCACCCTCAAACCGCTATGGCGCGAGATGAGCCGCGTGGTGCAGCATAATATCAGTGAAGTGCTGAACTACGATGAGCTGGCCGGACGTCGTGAGCTACGCGAACAGATCGCTCGCCTGATGCTTGACGGCGGCTCGGTCGTCAACGCCGACGATCTGGTTATCACCAGCGGCTGCCACAACGCGCTGTCGCTGGCGCTGCTGTCGGTATGCCAGCCGGGCGATATTATCGCCGTGGAATCCCCCACCTATTACGGCACCATGCAGCTACTGCGCGGTTTGGGCCTGAAGGCGATCGAGATCCCGACCGATCCCAATACCGGGATCAGCGTCGAAGCGCTGGAGTTGGCGCTCGATCAGTGGCCGATCAAAGGAGTGATCCTCGTCCCCAACTGCAACAACCCGCAGGGCTTTATCATGCCCGACGCCCGCAAACGCGCGGTGCTAAACCTGGCGCAGCGCTACGATATTGTGATTTTCGAGGATGACATCTACGGCGAACTGGCCACCGACTACCCGCGCCCGCGCACCATCCACTCGTGGGATATCGACGGCCGGGTGATGCTGTGTAGCTCGTTTACCAAAACCATCGCGCCTGGCCTGCGCATCGGCTGGATAGCCCCCGGTCGCTATTACGATAAGCTGTTGCAGATGAAGTATGCCGCCAGCGGCACCAACGTCCCCTCCACGCAGCTGGCGGCGTCCAACTTTATCCGCGAAGGTCACTACCACCGCCATGTGCGCCGCATGCGCCAGATCTACCAGCGCAACCTGGAGATCTACACCTGCTGGCTGCGCGAGTTTTTCCCCTGCGGGATCTGCGTGACCCGCCCGACCGGCGGCTTTATGCTGTGGGTAGAGCTGCCGGAGCAGGTCGATATGGTGTGCGTCGCTCAGCAACTGTGCCGGATGAAGATCCAGGTCGCGCCGGGATCGCTGTTTTCGGCGTCGGGGAAATACCGGAACTGCTTAAGGATCAACTGCGCCCTGCCGCCGATTGAGAAGCATCGGGAGGTGATGGTGCAGTTGGGGATGGCGGTGAAGGTGGCGATGGAGTGGGATGAATCCACCGCCCAACGCTAGTATTACGACGCCGCACTCACCGCACTTTCCCCATTCGCCGCATCCTGCGGTTTTGAAACCGTGCGGCTGCGGCTCCCATCCACCCCAATCGCAATCTCCCCTTCCACCGTCACCCGGCGCACCACGCGCGGCTGGGTGCCGTAGTCGTTGACCGCGTAGTGCTGGGTGCTGCGGTTATCCCAAATCACCACGTCGTCCTGCTGCCACTGCCAGCGCACGGTGTTGTCGAGGCGGGTGATGCGGTTTTGCAGCAATTCGAACAGCTGCGCGGATTCCCGCGAGCTAAAGCCCACCAGACGCTTCACGAAATGGCCGAGTAACAGCGCACGTTCGCCGCTGACCGGGTGGACATGCACCACCGGGTGCTCGGCTTCCCACAGCGATGAGACAAATACCTTCTGGTGATGCGCCAGGCGGTGCGCTTCGACGATGGTGCGCTCGGCACCGTAGTCATAGTCGTTGCTGTGCACCGCGTGCAGGGTGTCGACGAAGCGCTTGAGCGTCTCCGGCAATTGTTCGTAGGCACGGGCGGTGTTGGCCCACACGGTGTCGCCGCCGTATTCCGGGATGGTGACGCCGCGCAGGATGGAGATTTTCGGGAAGGCGTCAACGAAGGTGACGTCGGTGTGCCACGAGTCGGCGCGGCCGCCGCCTTTGGAGGCGTCGAGTTCAAACAGTTTGGTGCCTTCCGGGGAAGGGACCGTCGGGTGGGCGACAACTTTGCCAAAACGCGCGCCGAAGGCCTGATGTTCGGCATCGGTAAGATGGCTTTGCTGGCGGAAGAACAGCACTTTGTATTTGACCAGCGCCGCGTCGAGCTGGGCGAAAGTCTCAGCATCCAGCTCGGCGGAAAGACGGATATCGCGGATCTCCGCGCCGATATTGCCCGCCACGCGGCGTAAATTTAATAAAGGAAAATCGGTATCAGCAGTATTCACAGCAGTCATGATTGCGCCCCTTTAAAATCGTCAGAAACCCGAATATAGAAATATCCAGGCGGGTGACAAAGTCGAGTTTGTGATATTGATAGCTGCCAGACGGCAATACACAGGAGCCACTATGACCACGGAAATCACCCTTACCCCTGCCGAACGCGAGAAGCTGCGCGACCAGTTGACCGACTACTGCGAAAAACAGTTCGACCTCGAGCTGGAGCAGTTCGACGCCGAGTTCTTTATCGATTTTATTATCGAGAAGCTGGGGCCAGCCTTTTATAACGCCGGGATTGATGAAGCGATTCGTACCCACTTCGCGTGGAGCGAACGCATTCAGGAAGAGATGGATCTGAAGAAAATTCTCTAAGCGGATCGCGGATCAATATAACCATAAATTATCTATGGCTATAATAGCGGCTCATTTTATCGTCTCCCGTGTTACGGGGAAGGAAAATCATGTCGCTTATCACCGATCTACCCGCCATTTTCGATCAGTTCTCCGAAGCCCGCCAGAATGGCTTTCTTACCGTGATGGATCTCAAAGAGCAAGGCACGCCGCTGGTCGGCACCTACTGCACCTTTATGCCGCAGGAAATTCCGATGGCGGCGGGCGCGGTGGTGGTCTCGCTGTGCTCCACCTCTGATGAAACCATTGAAGAGGCGGAGAAAGACCTGCCACGCAACCTCTGTCCGCTGATCAAAAGCAGCTACGGCTTCGGCAAAACCGATAAATGCCCCTACTTTTATTTCTCCGATCTGGTGGTCGGTGAAACCACCTGCGATGGCAAGAAGAAGATGTACGAGTACATGGCCGAGTTTAAGCCGGTACACGTGATGCAGTTGCCGAACAGCGCCGCCGATGCCGCCTCCCGCGCGCTGTGGAAAGCGGAGATTCTGCGCCTCCAGCAGGCGGTTGAAAAACGCTTCGGCACGGCGATTACCGAAGCCTCCCTGCGCGAGGCCATCGCCCTCAAAAACCGCGAGCGCCGGGCGCTGGCTAACTTCTACCGCGTCGGGCAGCTCAATCCTCCGGCGCTCAGCGGCAGCGACATTTTGAAAGTGGTGTACGGCGCAACCTTCCGCTTCGATAAAGAGACGCTGATTGACGAGCTGAACGGCATGGCCGAGCGCGTGCGTCAGGAGTGGGAAAACGGCAAGCGGCTGGACGCCCGCCCGCGCATTCTGATTACCGGCTGCCCGATCGGCGGTGCGGCGGAGAAAGTGGTGAAAGCCATTGAGGATAACGGCGGCTGGGTGGTCGGTTTTGAAAACTGCACCGGCGCTAAAGCCACCGAGCGCTGCGTTGACGAGGACGGCGACGTGTACGACGCGCTCACCGACAAGTACCTCGCCATCGGCTGCTCGTGCATCTCACCGAACGACCAGCGCTTAACGTTGCTCAGCCAGATGGTGGACGAGTATCAGGCCGATGGTGTGGTCGACGTGATTTTGCAGGCCTGCCATACCTATGCCGTTGAATCAATGGCGATTAAGCGCCACGTGCGCCAGCGACATAACCTTCCCTACATTGCCATTGAAACCGACTACTCCACCGCCGATATCGGCCAGCTTAGCACCCGCGTCGCGGCCTTTATTGAAATGCTGTAGGAGCGCGCGTGACGTTATCAATAGGCATTGATTCAGGGTCAACCGCCACCAAAGGCATCCTGCTGGAAGACGGCGTTATCCGCCGTCGTTTCCTCACCCCTACGCCGTTTCGCCCCGCTGACGCGATCGTTGAGGCGTGGGAGACGCTGCGCGCCGGGCTGGAAGCGCGGCCATTCCTGACGCTCACCGGCTATGGCCGCCAGCTGGTAGATTTTGCCGACAAGCAGGTGACGGAGATCTCCTGCCACGGGCGCGGCGCGCGGCTGCTGCTACCTGAAACCCGCACGGTGATTGATATTGGCGGCCAGGACAGCAAGGTGATTCAGTTGGATGAAGAGGGCAATCTCACCGATTTCCTGATGAATGACAAATGCGCGGCGGGCACCGGGCGCTTTCTGGAAGTGATTTCCCGCACGCTGGGCGCCAGCGTCGAGCAACTGGATGCGCTGACGGAAGGCGTTGAACCCCACGCCATTACCAGCATGTGCACGGTGTTTGCCGAGTCCGAAGTGATCAGTCTGCGCTCGGCGGGCGTGCCGCCAGAGGCGATTCTGGCGGGCGTCGTCAACGCTATGGCGCGGCGCAGCGCCAACTTTATCGGCAGGCTGTCGGCGCAGGGGCCGTTGCTGTTTACCGGCGGTGTCAGCCACTGCGCGGCATTTAGCAGAATGCTGTCGGCGCATGTGAATATGCCGGTGCAGACGCACCCGGACGCGCAGTTTGCCGGGGCGATCGGCGCGGCGATAATCGGGCAACGGGTGAAAAAATGACGGAGTATCTGTTTTTGTTTCACTCCACGCTCGGGGTGGTGCAAACCCGCAAAGCGCTACAGGCGGCGGGCATCACCTTTCGGGTGGCGGATATTCCGCGCCAGCTGCGCGGCGGCTGCGGGCTGTGCATTTATCTGCATTGCCCGCAGGGTGACGAACTGCGCTGGGTGATCCCCGGCGCGACGGAGAGTATTTACCGCTGCGACGAGGGTTTTCAACTGTTGCACACATTCCCTGCACCATCACACAACCCGGGCGAAGCATAACCGCCCACGGTTTTGCCGGGTGGCGGCTTCGCCTTACCCGGCCTACAGAATCGCCCGTAGGCCGGATAAGCGCAGCGCCATCCGGCACGCCCCGCAGCTTAATGGCTCCACTTCTCCTGCTGCAACTCCAGCAGCAGCAGCATCATCAGCGCCTGGGCATATGGCACCGGGGCCATAGCGATATCGCAGTAGTATTGCAGATCCGGGCCAACCATCGTCCCTTTTGAGGCTTCCAGCACGATCCCGCCTTCGTCGATCCTGTCGTGCAGCGCGTGCCAGGCTCGCATCGCATGTTCCGCCACTTTCTCGTCGAGGATCCCCATGCGCACGCCGCGCAGCATGCCGTAGGCGATCCCGGCGGTGGCGGAGGATTCCTGCGGCGACAGCGGATCGTCGAGCAACGTATGCCACATCCCATTCTCAGCCTGTAGTTCGCACAGCGTATTGACCTGCCGCGCCACCACCACCGAGAGATAGCGCTTCACGCTGGCGTCGAGGCTGTCGCCAAGCAGGGCGATAAACTCCGGGATTGCCACGGTGATCCACGCGTTGCCGCGCGCCCAGAAGGCTTCGGAGAAGTGGTGTTTGCCGACAAACGTCCAGCCGTGATACCACAGGCCGCTCGCCGGTTCGCACAGGTAGCGGGTGTGCAGCAGGAACTGATAAGACGCTTCATCGATCAGATCTTTACGCTTGAGCACCACGCCCGCCGTACCGAGGAACAGGCAGGTCATAAACAGCGTGTCGTCCCACAGATGGCCGGTGTTCGGCTGCTCTTTCACCACGTGCTGGAACCCGCCCTCTTCGGTTTTTGGCAGCGTGCGCAGCAGGGAATCGGCCCAGTCGTTAACCACTTTCAGCAGATCGTCACGTCCGGTATGCCCGGCCACCAGTGCGAGCGTGATCATCGGCGCGGTGGTGTTGATCTGGATCTCCGGCAGCCCCTTCGTCAGCTGATCTTCATACCAGGTGAGGATCGACTGTTGCAGGTTGGCATCGTTCTGCTGGCGGGCGTACTGCCAGAAACCGTACAGACCAACGCCCACTTCCCATTCCCACTCTTCAAAGTGGATGGCAAACCCCTCGCCGCCGCTGGTGTCAACTTCACCCATGTTTTTCAGGCGGCAGAAGCCCTGAACCACCTGCTCCAGCAGACGGCTTAATGTTGCATTGTTCATTGCGCGTCTCCTGACAGCGTAATCTGAAGTTCATTGCCCACCAGCGTCGGGAACGCGGCGGTTGCGCCGTTGTGCTGGCATTCACCCTGCCAGCTCAGTTGCATCAGCGTTTGTCGGTCGTCGTGGACGCGCGCGCTCTTATCCTGCAGCACAATGCGTAGCCCCTGAACACGCTGGCAGAAGGCTTCAAAATCGCCCTCGCCCACTTCCAGCCACCACGCAACGCGGCGGCCTTCAGCGCGAACTTCGTCACCGTTAACCGTCAGCAGTTGCGAACAGAGCGCGGCGGCAAAAGCCTGCCCCGCGCGCACCGCGTAGCCTTGCGTCAGCGGGCGAACCTCGTCATAGGCTTCGCTGCACAGGTGGAGATGCGTCCAACCCAGCACGTCATGTTCGTCGAACTGCCACAACATCAGCGCCCGGTTTTCTACCTGCATCAGTCGCGGCAGCACGCTGTTACCGGCCCAGAAGGAAGGACGCGCTTCGCTGCCCGGCGCAACGTCGCCGGGGTGGTTAATCCACAGGCGAGCGTCCGGTCGCGTAGCAAACTGCACATCAACCAGATGCTGCTGATGCCCACGCGCACCGGTATGATGATCGACACAGCTGGAGAGGCTCACCGCCGGCTGCTTCCACGCCACAATATTGCCGCCGCCGCACTGGTAGTGGGCGCTCAGCGTGCCGTGATTCAGACGCGCATAGCGGGCAGATTCCAGGGGCGGCACATAGTCGCTCAGACAAAAGAACGGCAGCGAGGCGCACTTACGGTTGACGCGGCCGCCGCCCCAGGCGACGTGACCAAAGGCAGAAAGCTCGCTCATCTGGCTTGCCAGCAGCTCTTTCTCATAGACACGCCCCATGGTGCCCGCGGCAATGCCGGACTGGTAGTGCAGCGCGCTGGTCATCATCAGACGGTCAATCAGATGGCGCGCGCGCTGGCGCAGCGTGGCATCATCGGCCAACTGATAGAGCGCAAACAGGCCGATGTAGTCTACCGGGTAATACGGGGCCGAATTCCACTCAACAAAACCCTGCTGCTCAACCGCATCAAACCAGGCATGCAGACGCTGGGTGGCGATCGCTTGCTGTTCGCGACCGCGACGCCCCGAAGCGGTAAACAGATCATCAGGGAACATCTGCCCGGCGAGGTACTGAGCGGTGTGGAAACAGAGCGCGTGATTCTCGCTCCAGTACCACATCACGTCGTTGCCCAGTTCGTCATACCAGTAGCGATAGCCGACAATGGCGGAACGCACGCGTTTCCAGAGCACCGCCGGGAAGTGTTCGCCGTGGAAGTCATGCCAGATCCACAGCAGCGGCACCATGGAGAAATCCGAGCAGTCCTGGCGAGCGCTGATGCGCTGGAGCGTGCTAATCAGCAGTTCCTGCGCCAGCGGGCCGCTGTCGCCAACGTGCAGCATTGCCAGCAGGCGGCCGGTGCGCGGCACGCCGTGTTCGGCGATATAGCTTAGCGCCACGCGCTTGCGGGTCTCCAGCACGCCTTCACCGCCGGGCAGGACGTCGTCGGTCAGTACGGTGAGACTCAGGTTGCGGCTCATGGTGACGTCGCCCAAACGGGCGGTCAGTTCAAGACGGTAGTGCCCCATTTCAACGCTTGCCGGGAGGGGTAGCGTTAGCCCCGTTTGGCCAGTCATGACCGAGCCGAAATCCAGCGGACTGGTCGCAATGACGTCGTTACCCAGGCTATGGATAGCGCCACGCAGACGCAGCGCACGCTCTGCCTGGCAGGGCAGATTCAACTGCTGATGCTGCGCGGTCACCGTGGCGGGCAGCGAGTCCAGCACGGCCTGAAGCGTGTCGACGTCAGTGTTATTCACGCCCGGGAGCGTCGCGTCCAGCGGCGTGTCGCCCAGGTAGATCATGCGCAAAGCAAAGATCGTGTCGCGCTCAAATAGCTCATCGAGATGAATCAGCAGCGCGTTTTCCCCCTGCTGAAGCGCAATATCAACAACCTGCGTTTGCAGCGTGTTGCGGGTGAACGGCGTAAAGCACACGGCCTGTTGGTCATCACGCCAGATACGCACGCCGCCGCAGGTGGCAATCTCGAAGGGATAATCGCCTGCCTGCGGCGCATGCAGCGTGACGCGCAGCCAGCGCTGGCAGTGGGTGGCTACGTTTTGTACGCCGGAGAAGGTGACGGTATTGCTGGCCCCGGTCCAGGTGACAGCAGCCGCCGGTAAGGCACGCGCTGGCGACACCGTGCGCAAGGCCGTGTCGCGACGGAAGATGCGTCGGCAGAATGATTCCTGCGCCGGGCCTTTGCCGTTGGCGAACTGATAGTCCATCGGCTCATCTACCGATTCACCGGTAAAGAATTCGGCAAACCGTTCATTGTGCGGCAGTGACACCGTAAAGCGCGTCAGCGCCTCGCCCGCAATCAGCCTCATCGTTGTTTCCTCAATAACCGCTAAATAATTAAGCGCTATTTTCTGGAAAGGATGGGAAGCATGCTACGCGCAGGAGCGCGCGCCTTCGCGGAACTGCCTAGTCATTCACAATCTCTTGCCGCCGGAAGGATAAAACGTGATAAGAGTCACACCAGCAGAGTCTGTGTGACGATGAATGCCGGGAAAACTCACGTTCCCCGGCGAAATACACTTAATGATTCGTGAGATAAATCACATTTTACCCCTTCAGCTGGGTCAGTTCATGACTCAGACTATCGGCCAGCATGCGCACACGGGTGGGATCGAACATCACATGCAGCCCCGGAGAGGCCTCGGTATGCCGGGCGCAGAAGCTGTCCATTTCCGCCGCGCAGCGGTAGAGCTCCTGAATATTCACCTGGCAAATCTCGCGCATGCTCCAGCTGTTCTCGACCAGCCGCGCGAAGTGCAGCGTGAAAAAGGCTTTTTGCGCGTGACGGAACAGCAGACAGTAGAGATCAAATCCCTGCCACTCTTCCTGCCAGCGCAGGAGCAACGAGAAGGGAAACGCCGCGCGGTCGGCAAAGGCCAGCGCCTGTTCACGTAGGGTTACCGCCGCCTGCCAGGCGCTGTCTTTCTCTTCCGCAATCAGCGACAGGTTACGCGCGGAGCTCTCGACGTCGCTGGCGCTAAAGAAAATATCGCGCTCCGAGCCGGGTAGCCAGTGGTTGCGGTTAAGCTGACCGTACAGACTCCACACCGCCTGACCATAGCTCGCAGGCACCTGGCTGTGGCGATGGAAGACGTGGTCGCGCACGTAGATAGCCTGATACAGCACCTGCCCGGCCTGGCCCATCAGCGACTGAAACTCGTCGAAGGTCGCCTCATCGGGACGCCAGCCGTAGCACTCATCCAGCCAGTGGGTCAGCAGCGCCGCGCGGGTCAGATGCTCGTTTTCCCGCGCCAGAATCTGGCTGCAGGCCACCAGGTTGCATTCGCTCAGCGTGCCCATCACCCAGTGGTTATCGACCCCTTCCCAGCTGGTTTTGCACACCGCGCCGGTAATCGTGGGGTTGCCCCGGCACCACAGCAAGCGGCCCTGAAGCTCATCGATACGCGGGAAGGGGAACACGCCCCAGCCCACCTCTTCGCCCACCAGATCCAGCTCCACCCATACGTCGCGGTCCTCGACATCCAGCAGCGCCGGGTTGTTGGGGAAGGTTGGCCAGAAGCGCTCCGGCGTCAGCTTAATGGACACCGAAACGCATTCCGGCAACGTGCGGATGGCCTCCATCACGTTGCTGATATCGTGGTTACCCGCCGGAAAAGCGCGCAGCACCAGGTGCTTATTTTCACGCATCACTGCGCGAGCCATAGCGCTGAAGCACTGGGTATAGCGGGAGAGACTGCGGGGATCGATATGCGGCGACGGGTCGTCCTGGCCGGTCAGCTCCCAGTTGGGGCGGGAGATCGGCAGCAGGCCGTCGGTATTGGAAAGCGCCACCAGCAGACCGCTGATCGCCGGGATCTGCTGGCATAGTAAGGTGAGTTTATCCGCCAGATACTGACACCAGAATTCGACGTCGAAGCGGATGCTGCCGTCTTTATCAATCAGCTGCGGGTGCGCCGCCAGCAGGTCTGCGGGAAAACTGAGCTCTTTGGCCTGAAGATAAAATTTCAGCCCATGCTGCTGGCAGTAACCGGCCAGCCGGTTGAGGTACACGCAGCGCGCGCGCTGCTGGCTGGAGAGGCGATCGTTGTACTGATGCGGGGTGTAGCCTTTCGGCGAAACGAGCTTATCAAACAGGTCCGTTTGCCCCACCACCACGGTCGTAAACTCATGGCGGGCCGCCCACTGCACCAGCTGGCAGGCTTTGTCCCAGTTCCAGAACTCCTGGTTATTCAGTTCCAGCGCACGCGTCTTCCACATTGTCTCTCTCCATCACGCCACCGCGGCGAGCGGCTATTGTAAACACAGATGGTAGAGAACAATCAGCGTCCTGAAGTGCGCTACTTCACAATAAAGCGCGTTGGCGCAAAGCAGTTGAGCAGGCGGTGCAGAATAAACACCATCGTCAGCGTGGCCAGCAGCGAAATCGTGACCGAGGTGGCGCGGTAGAGATCGCTGAACACCAGGTCGCCGTCCGGCTGCAGATTCTGGCCGAACATAATGCCGATGGTGGTGATGCTGGCAAAGCCAACGCCCGCCCCCACTTTTTCCATCACATGCAGCCGCGCGCTAAAGGCCAGCCCCAGGCCAATTAACGGCATCATCAACAGCATGTGACTGCTGTGATCGTAGAGGATCAGTTGCACCACCAGGATGTACAAGCAGGCCAGCACCACGCCAGCGACGCGCCAGATGGAGCTGATCACCGCGCCACGGTAGTGCATGGGGAACAGGATCAGGATCCCCGCCATCAGCGCCGACAGCGAGTCACTAAGATCGCTAATCTGAAAGACGATAAAGATAATCGTCGCTACGCTGCCGGAGAGCAGCGATTCATGGCGCACGCGGGCAGCGTCTTTTTCAATCAGCGGCGGCGGCTTGCGCGGCTCAGCGTCCGGAATCAGGTAGTGCATCAGCGCGCTGAGCGCCACCGCCAGAACGCTGGCTTCGATATTTGAAAACAGCAGCGTATGCCAGTTGGCCGTCGGGTAGCTCATAAAGTTGAGCATCACGCTCTGGCACACCACGCCCATCGAGCCAAACAGGAACAGCGGCCCTTTGCTCATAAAGCGAAAACGCATGACGTACAGCGCGAATACCACTACCGTCATCATCACCGGCCATTGGCTCAAATAGCCGATGATCAGCACCATTTCCAGGCAGTTTAGCGAGGCGCTAAAGATAAACTGTTTCGCCACATGGCGATTAAACACCGGCACCAGCGCGGTGAGCAGCAGCGGGTAAACCACGTAGAAAACGCCGTACTGGGTATCGAAAAAGCTCGAAATACTCAACGCCAGCATACCGGCAAAAGAGATGCGCAGGGTCTGACGGAAATCGTTCGCCGTGTAGACGATATTGCCGTGAGGGGTAAAGACCTGCGCGAGGGTGTTAATAGACATAGTGCAACCAGCTTATCAGGTGGATTTGCAGACCGGAGAAGAAGCGGGCAAACGCGCCTTCGCTGTTATACAGCTGAACGGTAGCACGTGCGCCGGTCGGCAAGGTTTTCTCCAGCGGTTCGTCCAGCGCCACGTGAATGCGCATACGCTGCGCGTCGCGTACCCAACGGGTGGACTGCTCCGGCTGCGATAGCTCGCCATTCACCTCTTCCTGACCGGCAAGGATCCCAGCGTCGCTGCTGGTCACTCGCGCGGCGAAGACTTTACCCGGCATAGCATCAAATACCACCGCCGCGTCGGTTCCCTGACGCGTGTGGCGCAGGCTTTTTTCGCGGAAATCGGCGACGATGTCGGTCTGCTGATTAACCACTGCCATCACCGGGCTGCCCGCCGAGGCGTACAGGCCGGGACTCAGCTGCAAATTACTGACGGTGCCGTCAGCTTCAGCGCGAATTTTCGTCCACTCGAGATTGAGCTGCGCTTCTCGCAATGTGGTCTGATACTGCTGGAGCGTGACGTTGCGACGGTCATCGCGCTCGCCGCGCTGAATTTGCAGATTGTGAATCGAGGCGCGCAATGCACTCACCGACTGCTCGCTGGTCTGCCAGGTGGTGCGCACCTTATCGAGATCGGCCTGCGAGACGTTTTGCATCCGGCTCAGGCTTTGATAGCGATCGTAGGTCACGCGATCGTTACGCGCGGTAAGCTGGGCAGTTTTGAGGTTGGCCTCGGCGGCGGCAATCTGCGCGTCCAGCTGTTGATTGCTCAGCTTTGCCTGGGCCAGCGCCAGCGTCGCAGCATCGACCTTATTCTGGAACGGCGTTGGGTCCAGCTCATACAGCAGGTCCCCCTTTTTCACCGTGCTGTTGTTGTGCACGTATACCTGCGAGACGTAGCCGGAAACGCGGGACGAAATCGGCGTCACCACGCGCATCACCGTGGAGTCCGGCGTGAGCGGGATCCAGATATCGGCAACGATAAAATAGGCAAACATCAGCAGGAAAGAGGCAATACTCACCCTTACCCAGCGGGCAAATTTCTGTTCTGGCGTCATCATGGTGTTATTCGGTTTTATTATTTTCTTCGCGGATATTCCGCAGATTGCAGGCTATTTGATTCAGGGTGTCGCTAAACTTCGCCATGTCAGCGGCGGGAATGCCGGTGGATACGCGCGCCTGTAAGGCTTCAATCACCTGGTTTAGCGTCTGGAGCACCGCCCGACCTTCGTCGGTCAGCGTCAGCAGGCGAATTCGTTTATCGTACGGCGATACCGTACGCAGCAGGTAGCCCTGCTGTTCAAGCAGGGTGAGCGTACGCATGAGCGGCGGCAGTTCGATCCCCTGCATTTCCGCCAGCTCGCTGACTGAGACGTTATCACCCAGCTGATGCAGCTGCATCAGCACCGTCCAGCTGGACTGGGTCAAGCCGGTGTCGGTAATCGCATGATCGATGATAGAACGCCATTGGCGCACGACCATGGCCATACGCATCCCCATCGGGCGACGGGCAAACAGTTCATCTTCAGTCATGGCAATCTCCGATCGTGTCGTACGATTACGATAATACTTACCATGATAACTATCAAGGAACGAACTGCCTAAACAGCATGGATTGTAAAATGGCCCTACTGACCGGCGATGTATTCAACGTCCATGGTTTCGCAATCAACAAAGCCAATACGTGCGAGCCTGGCCGATGGCCCTTTCGCCACGAACGGCACGCGATACTCATCTTCTTCAATCGAGACTTCACCGAAGGTGAGTTCTGGCGTCAGGGTGCCTAACGTGCGCTTTTCGCGATACCAGTGGGGGAAGCGGCCGCGTAGATAATCATCTTTGACGCGCAGCAGCGCTTTACGGGAAAAATCAATACGACACACAGAGGTGGTATCAGGATACATCTCATGAACAACAAATATGGTGGCGATGCCCGCAGTCAGCAGGCTACAAAATAGTGCGGTCACTAATAATGTCTTTCTCATGCTGAAGGTAGGTATGTTGAGTTAAATAATTATGGCATCTGAGATTATTCTAAAAATAAATAAAAACATGTAAAGCAATGCATTGGTATTGTTTCGTAAATATCGAACAAACAACTCAATAAAAAGGATTAAACCTCCTCCATTACGAGTACTTCATTGTTAATGCATGGTGTTTATTTTGTTATACAACAACGAAGTAACGGCTTATTTGCTGCAACGGCGCAGTAGTTTAGATCTAATAAATAATGCTACACAATTCGCTATTTTCGC
>NZ_JANEWH010000190.1:0-7156 GCF_028069715.1 Kluyvera sp. Awk 3
AATTTAGTGAACTGAAGCCGGGAACATTTTACCTTATCCCGGCTATCGACTTACTGGCTTTCTTTGGCGGCCAGTAAGAGCTCTAAGGCCTCCTCTCGTTCATCTGGTGGTAAGGCATCCATTAACGCTTTTATCCTGCCCTGTCCGTTAAGAGCGCTGGGGCTTATCGTGTGTGAGAAACAAATGTTCATCACAAACGTATGACCGCACTCAACATTTGAACAATAGCAGTACACATCTGACAATTTGGGGTGCTTCCGGTTAGTTTTTCTCACCGTAGCCGCGGACATACATTCCGGGCAGAAAATTTTCAATACTCGCATCACTGACCCTCTTTGCCTGCCAGAAGAAGAGATTTTGTTCCCTTCCCCTTCTTCTGAACGTGTAACACTGGTAACACGTGTAACACCGTTGATTTAATTGAATTTAATCTGTTACCAGTAGACTTAATCAAGAGGTAACGAGTGGTAACACCTTGATTTTTGTTACCTCTGTTACCAGTGGCTATTTCTGAGTGGTAACACTGGCAAGCCTCGTCATTGCTGCCTGTTACCTCTGTTACCTCTGTTACCTCATAAAAATAAGACTCACGCGATTACTATTCAGGATCGGCGCTACCCAGTACCTGCGTATTAAACTGGTACACACGCTTAACCCCTATTTCTGGCAGGCGAATACTATTCTGTGTCCGCCCATCTTCACCGGCTTTCAGCCAGCCTGCCTCTACGCACAATCTGGCCACCTTCCGCGAATCGAACCCCTTACAGATTTCTTTCCAGCCAGACGGCAGCACATAGAACGTCACTGCCGATTCTGTTACGTTGTCGCCCTTGTCCACTTTCCTGAATCCCATCATCGACAGTGGGCGGTTCTTGTCATCGTGCCAGTCAGCAAAGCGGCTGAACTGGTTACGGGTCATATAATCCCGGACTTGCTCCAGTGCGGTTTTATCCTCCTGGTTCGCAGTATGCCCACGGTCAGCCATCCATGAGGCCAGACAGCATTCAGCAGCCCTGAACGCCTCCCCTTCAGGCCATCCGGTTATCCCAGCTTGTGTGGCCAGTTCTCCGGCCATTGCAACCAGTGCAAAGCGGGTAACGGCTCGCCCGACCTGATTTCCTGCATCTGCTGGCGTCAGCCTGCGGGTGTAGTCTTTCAGCAGCGCTTTCGCCTGGCTGGTCAATTCCGGGAGATCGGCTGTCAGACAATGCAGCCAGTCCCGGAAGGGTGATCCAT
Organism: Kluyvera sp. Awk 3; assembly: GCF_028069715.1. NCBI lineage: Bacteria > Pseudomonadati > Pseudomonadota > Gammaproteobacteria > Enterobacterales > Enterobacteriaceae > Kluyvera > Kluyvera sp. Awk 3. The sequence goes on from NZ_JANEWH010000190.1 coordinate 1,237, forward strand.
GATGATGAATAACGGCATGTTCCAGATGCTCCGCCAGCGCTTTACCACCGCTGAAGCCGTGCAGTTCTTCAAACACACCGTATTTACCTGAGTCACTCGGGATCTGGATCATGCGAACTTCAACCCCGGCATAGGTTCTCTCCCCTGCATTGGCGGCGTGCTCGACCAGTGACAGCTCTCCTGTGGACAGAAACAGTAAATTCCAGCGGTTTGTTTCACGTACCGATCCATCCGTTCGGGCGCGGGCTTTGCCCTGGCCGTTCGCCAGCATGTAGGCAATATTTCCCGCCTCCCTGCCGTCCACTTCACGGATTTCATCAAGCATCAGCGTGGCATCATTGCGACGGCTGGCCGTTCCCTCCAGCGCGTTGCCGGTAGCGCGCCATGTGTGCCAGAAGTCAGTGCCGCCACACACCGAAGCGGCCACTTTCATGGTCGTGGTTTTACCGTCAGTAGATTCACCTTTCAGGTGATAACCGCCGCCACTTATACCAACCAGCTTCAGAAGTGGTGCGGCGAATGCCAGGCTTACGGCAAAAGCCAGTCGGGCATTGTTGACGCAATAGCGGCCGATATTTTCCCGCCATTCTTCGGAGGTACCATTGACACGGAAATCACGCCCCTGAACGCTGGAGGTCTGAAGGATCACAGACTGTGACTCTCTGCCGATCACTTCATCCTGAAGGACGTAAACACCGCCATGCCAGCCCGTCTTATTTACGCAGGTCACTTTTCTGTCAGGCTTGCACAGGGAGATGTATTCCATCAGGTGCGCCCTGGCCATCCCGTTAATGTTGATATAAGAAAGCCCGTTGACCAGTAACACGCGCCGCAGCTCTTCCCCGCTGCCGCCCAGCATTTCCATCGGCATCGCCCACTTTCGGCTCATGCCGTTGGTGTCCTCCCATTCCAGCAGGCGGCCATAGTTGCTACCGTCCGCATCGCTGGTAATCGCCGTCACGCGCAACGGGCTGCAAATTTTGATATTACGGATCTCGGTGTCACCGTCTGATTTGTTCACCAGTTTGTCGTACCACAGATATTCTTTGGTCAGCCTGAAACCCTGAGGCAGTCTGGTTTGCCCTTTTCCGTGCAGCGTCATTTCTTCGCGGAACGCTTCCCGCGCCCTCTCCTTCCCGGCCTCCTGACGGTAATCATCCCAGTCGGCTTTATGACGCACCGGAGGAAGAGTTACCCAGCCATCAACGGATTTAGCGGACTTTTCAGCCCAGACACGGCCTGTGTTCTCTTTGCCGTCCACCAGATCGTTATCACCTGCGATGATGATCCGGGTGTCTGGCCAACGAATACGAAGTTGCTCCGCCACCTTTGGCAAATTTGTGGCCGCAATAGCGGCAACGATCCAGCCGTCAGCCAGAAGACTGACCGTCAGCGCAGTGGCATACCCCTCAGTAATAATGACCTGTTCAGGGGCATCAGCAGGAATATCCGCCACGGCAACAAATGATCCTGAAAGCTGACTGCCAGGTAACAGACTTTTGTCTCCGTCTGCGTTAACAAGCTGACCACCAGTAATATTTCCGGCGATATCGCTTAAGGGCAGCAGCAGCGACCCGGCAGGAAAAGACCTCCCCGCCAGATTGATGGAGGCAGTCAGAAGCGGCAAAGAGTAGCCCTTCAATCCCTTCGCGGTCAGATAGGCTGATTCTCCGCTTTGAGAAAGCTTTTTAAGTTTCTGATAGCGGTCTGCCCCGGTCTCTTTTCCCGCCGCCTTTTTCCTGGCTGGCATAGCAGGTTTATTCTGTACTTCAGGCAGCGCCAGTACCTCGGACACCATTCCCGCTACCTCCTTCACTGATCGTCCTGTCACCAGGCGTACCAAATCGAGGCCGTCACCATGGCCGCACTGATTACAGAACCATGTACCGCGCCCTTCTTTATCATCAAGACGAAAGCGATCTTTCCCGCCACAGGCAGGACATGCACCATGACGACGGGCGGAAGGAACATTGATCCCCAGCGCAGAAAGGATATGTGGCCAGCGCCCGTTTGCCGCCCCCGAAACCGCAGATACAGACTGAGTTTTCATGGCAGTACCTCCCCGACTCCCGCAGTGGTGATGCTGAAACCTGGTGGTATTTCGCCATCGGGCGCACCAAAGACGATATCCCGGTACACTTCACGCAGCTCAGAAACGCCAAATGCGGAAAGACGGATATTTTCGGCCATGTAGCCCGGTGCAAGCATTCGCTCCAGGACATCACATGCAAGGCGTTGCCCCTCGTCCTGGCCGAATTCATTAATCCAGGACGCTTCAATGTGATAAAGAATATTCATGGCTACGCGGCCAGGTGTCAGCTCGATACGCTCGCCATCCTCTATATACACAGGCTCCCCATTAATCCGCAGCATCAGGGCAATATAGGCGTCAGCAATACAGGAACGCAGGAATGCCGCACGAAACTCAGGTGAATGGACTGCGAAATTAGCGCTCATGCGACTCTCCTTTCATGGTGCTGGTTTCTCTCACCACACCTTCCAGTTGATCGGCAATGCAGGCCATGACGGCTGCTGCCCCTTCAGCAGAAACAGTTCTCGGCCCACTCATCGCAGGAAATGACAGAATTTCGGCTAGGAACTCGCTCGCCAGCGCAGCCCGTAAAAGCCGGCTCTCACCTTCTTCAGTCAAAGTACAACCGTGGTTAGTGATCGGTAAATGGCTCATACATTCACCTCACAGAAATTTTTCACCGGGATACGTGCCGCCAAGCTCAATACAAAATCAGCAACGAGTTTAAGGCGTGCAGCATGCTCGCAGGTTGCGACAGTACGCACAGCAAATGGACGTGCGGAAGAGTCAGCACGGCGAACAGCGAGAAAAACAAAGGTAAATTGGGGGTGAGACAAAGCAGGGATCGAAGCCATAGCGGCAATCTCCTTCAGATAGCGGTTAACGCTACCACCGGAGTTCCTACGCTCATGGGTGGTAGCCCAGACGGGGGTAGGAATACCGGCTCTGAAGGATACCGGCCAGCCCGAAAGCTGCCCCGCCTGGACTACCATAATTCTGACGATGTGGCATAAAAAACGAAAAAATACGACCTGCCACCACACCATAAAATAGGGGTATGCCAAAGCTGCGACATAAAAAAACACGCCTGGCGCGTGTTGTGTCGCCTTCAGATTACACGGGTTCCTACGCCCGGTTGCCGATTTTGCGGCAACAGAGGAACTATAGCCCGTCCATTCCTGGCGAGGCAAGAAATTTATAACCGAAAACAGACGATTGCCTGAACTCATTAACACTGGCATCCTTAAACCTCGTCCTAAATAGAGTTTTTCATTTTTTCTGATTCCTGTTGCTGTCAATAAGACCCGCTTGTAAGCGGGTCTTATTGTATGGACGGTGTCAGTCCGCAAACGTCATAGCGTTCTCATCAACAGCGGCATACAGTCCCGGTTCCCCCAGGGCATAGCCTTCATTACGCAGATAGGAATGCACGTATTCGCTGTTCTCGTCATCAAACTCTGCACGGAACCAGCGCGTCATTGCTTGGGTATAAATATGCAGGTTATCCAGCGTGGTCACCGCCAGACGCTTACCGGGCATAAACGGAGGAATAAAGGCAAAGCGTCCGGCCACGGAACTGGTCACCATCTGCGCCGCATTCACATCAGCCGGGCGATCCGCCGCATTAAACAGCTTCAGTCGCTGACGGGCAGCCAGCTCTGCCCCGACCAGCACCACCAGACGCGGGTCTTCGCGAAATGGCTCTGCAATCAGCTCGGTGATCAGATGATTGGCCAGTAAATCGATGTTCTTCCATGTACCTGACTCCCCCAGTGTTACCGGCTCAGACAAAATCTGCTTACCGTCTTCATGCGCTTTCGCCAGAGCATGCCAGCCAATATTGACGTCTTCCCCTTTTTTATTCATTTCCGGGTCTGTCGTGTCCGCAATGGCCACACCATTGAACCCTACCCGCAGCATATCCAGCGCATACGCCTGACTAAAAAAGGCGTCTAACGTTTTCTCAAACTCATCCGGTATACCGGTATGACAGATATGAGACATATCGGAATAGCTGATCCGGGCGCAGGTATCCGTCTCTGTCAGAAAGAACTCCGTGCCATTGATGGCCATCCTTTTGTGGAAACGACCACCTTCCACACGCCCGGTATGAAGTTCGCTGGCGCCAATATTAATGGCATTACCTGAGACAGCATTAACATCACGCAGGGTGATATTTTTCATTAACCAGCCAGACTCAATAACTGACGTCCGTAAGATATTCTCGCTCGGTTCAGTTAATGAAAAACGTCGGGTCGGATCAAGTTTATAATCTGAAGCAGAAATAAATTTTTTATGGTAGCGACGTGCCGCGTCCGGCCTTTCTGTTTTAAAGGCATACATAGTTATCACCTGTTTTTAATAATTAAGAAAAGAGTCTGTTTTTGAACTCTGAAACATGACTGTATTTCATGACATGCTCAACATAATCCCGGTCATTTACGACAGTACGCAATACAGCATTATCAGCACGATAATACTCCCTGTAGGCCATGGTTCTTGCCACACCTCCATTGCCCAATAAATACCGGTCAACAGGCACACTGCAACAATTAATGATTTCACTCACTGCATCAGACAGAGATTTAAGAGCATCAGTAATAAAATGAATATCCCGGGTAATGCTCCCTTCCTGAAATACAGTAGCAAGCTCAACAGGGAACCGTAAGGAGCGCGGGAATGTATTCAGTAACCGTTTATCGATCCCCTTTCCGATATAATCGACTTCATCAGCCAGCAAGCCAGGCAAAAGCCGGATAGTATTGAGCCGGTCTTGTTGCTCATTCAACCGGGACAGCGCCGTCTGGTAACACCGTTCTGCATCCGCACGTGCGACACGCACGGTATTTTTCGTTCTGGCCTCAGCAATACTACCGGCACCACTTTTTGAAGATGCGCTTTTCCATGCAGCTTCCGCGCTGCTGACTTCACGCTGGCGGAAAGATAACTCTTCCTCTTCACGGCGACACACTAGGGTAAAGCGGTTAAGTAGTAGATTGATTTCATCCGCCACTGCTTCCGTATCAGGTACTGTAAGTCCCGTCAGTGAATGCAGCTTTTCACCGTTAGCGCGCAGCTTATTCAATGAATAGATTTCAATAATCCGTACAATACAGGCTGTGTCGCTATGAGTTTCTTTAAATGGAGTTACTGTATAATTTTCTAATACCGATACATTTTGACTTTTAATCGAAAGAGATACGTGTTGGTTCCCCACCAACGGTGGATGGTAGTTCATATAAGCTCCTAATAAATGCTATCAATATAAAGGTTTTCACTCTGAAGAATGACTATCACGCCAAGCGTAATAATCACCAGCACGCCAGCGTGACATACGACCTAATTTTATTGGCTTGGGGAATTTACCCAATGAGATCAATTTATAAATCCACTTGTCAGTAAAAAGACAATCAGATGTAATAAATTTCATATCAACTAATTTATCGTAGGAAGGTCGTTCGGTTGGATTAGCCATCTTATCTCCATCAGTTCATCAATGCTCGTCAATGAACACTATCTAAACATAGATGGTTTCGCTTTTACGTTGAGTAGAAAAAAAGTTCCTACTCAACGTAAACTAGATCTTAGTTCGCGATCAATTTACCAGCAATGGCTTTCCCCAAAATGCGCTCAATCCTATCTAATGAAAGTGGAGACTCACCATTTTTATATAACAATTCCGTTGCGCGTTTTTCTATGCAATTAGCCCATGCACGAATTGACTCAGAACATTCATCAGGATATTTTTCCTTACAGAAAATAGCAGCCACAAGCACAACTTCTCTTTTCTTCGCATGGCGTTCAGAAACAACTTTAGATAGTTTGACTGATTTTATTCCTACGACTTCAAGTGGTTTATGAATAATTTTAGTGGCTATATCATTGGAT
>NZ_JANEWH010000191.1:0-7073 GCF_028069715.1 Kluyvera sp. Awk 3
AAATAAACATATAAAGGAGAGATAAATGCCAGGTATCACTACTCGCATTAGCGCTTTTTTCGGCAATAGTAACGCTAATCTTGACATGTCTAGATTTTATTCCACCAAGAATGAACTTAATAAAGCTGATAAATATTGCCGAAGAGCCGAATCAATTATTGCCAAAGATCTGAAGAAAGCACGTAATAGTTCAATCAATTGTAGCATTTTCAATGATAGCATTTCGAAGGCATGTAAACTCTATGATTTGAAAGAGCGGGCAGCTTATACCAGAAAATATCTGGATAACCGACTCAAAACCATCATACCATCGGGAATTGATCACAATAAGGTCATTGTGAAAACACATTCATCCTCCGTGACAGGGGAGACAGATCAAGCACGGTAGAAGCCGTTAATAAGATGCAGATTATGTGCATGGAGGCTTCTTTAAAAAGTAGTGAAAACATCGATCATCTTAAAGGCAATCTGCTGAAGCTCTGTGATGGTATCGTCAATACAGAATCCGTTGAACCGGATCAAATTCGTCGAGTGGTAACCAATATGAGCGGTCTTAAACATCTTGACCCTACCCCTGCCCTCAAACCTCACGTAGACTCCTACACAACTTTACTGGCGGAAAAAATTGATGGCATCACCTTGAAGGATCTAGGAGATAGGGATGATTTCTCCCAAGAGCAAAAGCAAGCGCTCATTGACTTTATGCCTCGCATTAAAAATCACGTAGAATCGTCTTCGTAGAAAAGCCACTAAATGGGGACAGCAGTCCCCAAGAGCCAGCAAGTGGCGTAATGTGCAATGAAAAAATCCACGCAATCGCGTGGATTTTTTTCATTCACTACGGGTGCCATTAACATCAGCTAAATACATCCCATGTCCTACAACGTCTCAACCAATTTCATTTAACGCCGTTAATTGAATAGCCACCTTTAATATCAGGAAAAACCACCCACCGCGCGAAATGCATCTATCCTTTAGGATATTTAATCTTCACCTCGCAAGATGCCGCTTAATCGCTTCCAACAACAAACTAAGCGCCGCATGCTGATGATCGCGCGACTGATAAAGTCCATAAATCCCCAGCGGCTGCGGTTCCCACTGCGGCAGTACCCGAACTAGCTGGCCGCTCTCCAGCCCCGCGCGGGCTTCAATTTCAGGCACCATCACCAACCCCACATCCGCCGCCGCCATATCACACAGCAGTGAGGAGATCCCGGCGCTGAAATTACCGCGCACGGCCACCGATGTTCCCTTGTTTTCGCGGTCGCGGAAGGACCAGGATTGGCCGGAGAAACGGCTGTAGTGTAAACAATTATACTGTGGCAATTCCTCTGGCGAGGCTGGCGTTCCTGCCCGTTCAAGATAGCCTGGCGAGGCGCACAGCACTGAGCGGCACGTCCCCAGATAGCGCGCAATAGCCCCCGGTTCAGGCTCGTTGGTGATGCGAATCGCCAGATCGATGCGCTCACCGACCAGACTTACCGGCTGATTATTAATCTCCACCTCAATACGTAACGCCGGATAGCGGGCGAGAAACGTGGGGACAATCGGCGCCAGCAAATGCGTCGCGGTAAAATGCGCGCAGGCAACGCGTAGCGTTCCTGACGGGGCAAGGCGGGTGGCCCCCCCTTCAATTCCCTGTGATAACAGGGCAAGTTGCCGCGTTTTCTCCAGCGTTTTTTCACCCGCCGGGGTAATGGTGAGCCGACGGGTTGAGCGGTGTATCAGTCGCGAACCGGCCCATTTCTCCATCTCATCGAGATAACGGCTCACCATGGGACGAGAAATCCCCAGCGAACGGGCTGCCGCACTCAGACTCCCGAGTTCACAAATGCGGTTGTAGGTAATTGCCGCCATGATCCTGTCCATCACATCCCCATTTGATCGTTTTATGAAACTCAGCATGTATTGTTTCAGGAATTATGGCAAAAGCGCAAATCTGTAAAATGGTGGCATCACTCAACGCTTCAGGAATACCCTTTATATGAAATCACTTTCGCTGATCCTCACCCTGGCCGCGGCGCCCGTTTTTGCCGCCCCGCTGCATCTTGACGTCTATAACCCGCAGGAAAAAGGCATTTTCCCGGTATCCTCCACGCTGGTTTCGGGCCCGAAAGAAGCGGTGTTGTTTGACGCCCAATTCAGCGTGAAAGATGGGGAAAAGCTGGTACAGATGATCAAAGAGAGCGGCAAAACGCTGAAAACGATCGTTATTACCTCGGGCGATCCGGATTTCTATTTCGGTCTGGAACCGTTGGTGACCGCTTTCCCTGAGGCCGAGGTGGTGGCCTCTCCCTCCGTCGTGGATCATATTAAGGCGACCAAAGACGCCAAGCTGGCCTTCTGGGGCCCGCAAATGAAAGACGGCGCGCCAACCAAAATCATTGTGCCGCAAGCGACCCGCGCCACCCGCTTTACGGTAGACGGCGAGCCGCTGGAACTGAAACACACGGGAGACTATGCCGCCTACGTCTGGATCCCGGCCAACAAAACGATTCTAGGTGGGACCGGGATTGCTTCCGGCATCCATGTCTGGACGGCGGATACGCAGACCCCGACGATTCGTCAGGGCTGGATGACGGTACTCAACGAAATGCAGGCGCTCAAACCTCAGCAGGTCATTCCGGGGCACTATCTGGGCCCGCGCCCGGAAAAGGATGCGGCTATCACCTTCACCCATAACTACCTGCAAACGTTTGAGCAGACGCTGAAAAAGCAAAAAGGATCGGCTGCGGTTATCGGCGCCATGAAGGCGGCTTACCCGAACCTTGCCGATGAAAGCTCACTGGAGCTGAGCGCGAAGGTCAATACCGGCGAGATGAAGTGGTAGCGAAGCTTTACAACACAAAATCCACGCCCCGGCGTGGATTTTGTGTTTCAGGACACAGCCCTTTTACGCGTTTTTATCCAGCACCGCGACCGCGCGAGAAAAAGCGTCGATCGCCAGCGCCACATCATCAACGTTAACCGACTCCGCCGGATGATGGCTAACCCCGCCTTTACAACGAACAAACAGCATGCCCACCGGCCAGCGTTCGGCGATGGCGATAGCATCATGCCCCGCGCCGCTCGGGAGCGTCAGCGAACCGCCCTGCACCTCGCTTACCGCATCGCGCAATATCTGCTGTAATCCCGGGTCGCAGGCGGTGGCGGCAATACGGTAAAACGTCTCAGCGCTGAACTGCAAATGACGACGATCAGCAATGGCCTGTGCCTGGCCTAGCAGCGCGTTCAGTAGGGCCTCAAGCGGCTCATCGCTCGGCCCACGAATATCCAGCGTGAGCGTCACCTCTCCGGGAATCACGTTCACCGCGCCGGGAGCACAGCGCAGCGTCCCTACCGTCGCCACAAGATTCCCGCCCTGTTCACGGGTCATCGTTTCAACCTGTATCATCCACTCGGCGGCGGCGGCGAGCGCGTCTTTACGATGGCTCATCGGCACCGTGCCTGCGTGCCCCGCCTCACCCATAAAGCGGCAGTTCAAACGACGCGCACCGTTGATTGCTTCTACCACCCCCAGCGCCAGCCCGGCCTGTTCGAGACACGGCCCCTGCTCGATATGCAGCTCCAGATAGGCGGCAATCTCCTGCGTTCGGCGCGCGGCAAGGTGGATCTGGGCGGGATCGAGCCCTGCTTCGATCATCGCCTGCGCCACGCTGATGCCGTCGGCATCGGTCTGCGCCAGCCAGTTATCGGGCCAGGTACCGGTGAGCCCACGGCTGCCAAGCAGCGTAATGGCAAAACGCGTCCCCTCTTCGTCGCCAAAGCCAACAATCTCAATCGCTTTCGCCAGCCGCCGCCCCTGTTGATGCAGGGCATGCACTACTTCAATAGCAGCCAGTACGCCCAGCATACCGTCGTAGCGTCCGGCGTTACGTACGGTATCAAGGTGCGATCCCAATAATATAGCCGGAGCGCCCTCCTGCTCGCCTTCGTAACGGCCGCAAATATTGCCGACGCTATCCTGCCAGACGCGCATCCCCGCCTGCGTCATCCACTGCGCTACCTTCTGATTTGCCTGTAAATGTTGCGGTGAAAGATAGACCCGGGTGAGCGCGTCCGGCGTTTCGCTGATGGCGGCCAGTTCATCGGCGCGCGCCATCGCCCGCGCCGCAGCCTGCTGCCTCTCCGCCTGCTGGCGTATCCATTGACTCATTGCGCGCTCTCACTGCGGTAGCAATCCCACGCGGCCTGCATCGCCGCGCCCTGTGTGGTCGGGAATTTGAGATAGTTCAGCACCGACTCCAGCGCGCTCAGCGTGGTCATCACGCAGTCTTTACGCGCGTTGTAGCCCATGGTACCGATGCGCCACACTTTGCCGTGCAGCGGGCCGAATGAAGTGCCGATTTCAATCCCAAAATCCTCGAGCATCAATTTGCGCACCTGGTCGCCGTTGACCCCCTGCGGAATCACCACCCCCAGCACGTTGTTCATTTTGTGTTTCAGGTCGCCGAAGGTCTCAAGCCCCATCGCCTGAATCCCTTTGAGCAATGCATCGCCGTGCAGTTTATGGCGGGCGATGCCGTTCTCGAGACCTTCCTCAAGGATCAGACGCGCACATTCCCGCGCGGCAAACAGCGCCGAGGTAGCTTCGGTATGGTGGTTCAGGCGCTCCGGGCCCCAGTAATCCATCACCATGCCGAGGTCGAAATAGTTGGAGTAGACCATCTCATCGACGCCGTCGCGGTGGGCCTCGGTGCGAATACCTGCTTCCACGCATTTGCGGCGGCGTATCACCTCTTCCATCCGCGCACTGAGGGTAATCGGCGAGGTACCTGACGGGCCGCCAAGACATTTTTGCATCCCTGCCGACACCGCATCCAACTGCCAGGCATCGGTCTCCAGCGGGTTACCGCCCAGCGAGGCGGTGGCATCGGAATAAAACAGCACATCGTAACGACGGCAAATTTCACCCAACTCCGCCAGCGGTTGCAGCATGGTGGTGGAGGTATCCCCCTGCACCGTGAGCAACATGCGCGGTCGCACGCGCTTGATGGCGTCTTCAACCTGGTCCGGGGTAAAGACTTCACCCCATGGAACTTCAATGGTGTGTACTTCTGCGCGGCAGCGGCGGGCAATTTCGCACAGCAGATGACCAAAACGGCCAAACACCGGCACCAGCACTTTGTCGCCAGGGCGAATCGCGGAAAGTAAAATCGCCTCAATCCCGGCACGCGACGTACCATCTACCAGCATCGTCCAGCGGTTTTCGGTCCGAAAGACGCCGCGATACAGCGCCATCACTTCATTCATATAGTGCGTCATCGCCGGGTCATATTGACCAATAAGCTGGCTCGCCATGGCGCGCAGCACGCGCGGGTCGGCGTTGATTGGCCCAGGCCCCATCAGCAGACGAGACGGCGGGTTAATTTGTGCAAACTGAGTGATATCCATCGGAAAGTCCTTGAGTTAATTAAGGCCGCGCACGGAGGAGATAAACTGCTTCAATTCGGTCGTCTGCGGGTTGGCGAACAGCGTCTTGCTGTCGCCCTGTTCCCAGACGCGTCCCTGATGCATAAACACCACGCGGTCGCCCACTTCGCGGGCAAAATTCATTTCATGAGTCACGAGAATCAGCGTCATACCTTCTGCCGCCAGTTGTTCCAGCACCTTGAGCACTTCGCCTACCAGCTCCGGGTCCAGCGCTGAAGTAATCTCGTCACAGAGTAAAACTTTCGGCGACATCGCCAGCGCGCGGGCAATGGCCACTCGCTGCTGCTGGCCACCGGACAAATTGGCCGGATAATAATCAAGCCGGTCGCCAAGGCCGACCTTTTCCAGCATCCGCTGGGCCAGTTCACGGCATTCGGCGGCGCTTTTCTTCAACACCCGACGCGGCGCCAGCATCACGTTTTCCAGCGCCGTCATATGCGGGAACAGGTTAAAGTTCTGGAACACCATGCCGATAGAGCGGCTGATTTCCCGCGCCTGCGAGTCGCGGTCGGTGATGGTCATCCCGCCGAGTTTAATACTGCCGTCCTGATAGCCTTCAAGGCCGTTGATACAGCGCAGCAGCGTGCTTTTGCCCGAACCGCTGCGCCCGATAATGGAGATAACTTCGCCCATGTCGATATCCAGATCGACGCCTTTGAGCACGTGGTTATCGCCGTAATACTTCTGCATCTGGTTAATGGTGATGAGAGGCATTGAATTTGTTCTCCAGATAACGGCTGTAGCGCGACAGCGGGTAACACAGAATGAAGTAGCCCAGCGCCACCAGCGCAAAGACCTTAAACGGCTGATAGGTCACGTTGGTCAGCATGGTGCCCGCTTTGGTCAGCTCAACGAAACCGATAATCGACGCCAGCGCCGTGCCCTTAATCACCTGCACGGCGAAACCCACCGTCGGGGCAATCGCGATGCGCAGCGCCTGCGGCGCAATCACCCGACACAGCGTCTGGCTAAAGCTCAGCCCCAGGCAGCGCGACGCTTCCCACTGGCCTTTTGGCAAGGCCCGTATGCTGCCGAAGCCGATATCCAGCAAAAAGGCGCTGGTGTAGAACGTCAGCGCCAGCGAGGCTGCGGTCCACGCCGAGACATCGATGCCGAACAGCGCCACGCCGAAAAAAGCGAGAAACAGCTGCATCAGCAGCGGAGTGCCTTGAAAAAGTTCGATATAGCCGCGGATCAGCCGTTTCACCTGACGTCCACCGGTCAGACGCAGCAACAGGAGCGGCAGCGTCACCAGCGCGCCGCCGATAAACGCCACCAGCGACAACAGCACCGTCCAGCGTCCGGCCAGCAGCAGATTGCGAACGATGTCCCAATCGGTAAAGGTGGTCATCATGCCTGCACCCCCAGCCATTTCCGTCCTGCCGCCATCAGCAGCTGACGCATCGTTATCGACAGCATCAAATAAATCCCCGTCGTCACCAGATAGACCTCAAAACTCAAGAAGGTACGCGACTGAATCAGGTTAGCGGCAAACGTCAGCTCCTCATAAGAAACCTGCGATACCACCGATGAACCCAGCATCACGATGATGCATTGGCTGACCAACGCCGGATAAATGCGCTGTAACGCGGGTGGTAAAATCACCCGCATAAAGGTCTGGAGCCGACTGAGCCCCAGCA
>NZ_JANEWH010000192.1:0-7038 GCF_028069715.1 Kluyvera sp. Awk 3
TTGATATATTTCACACGGTTATAGCGTTCACAACGCCTACGCCCACCCCGGCCACAACTCTTGTCCAGCCTCCCCTTTTCTTTCCTGCAGCCGTCCATTTTTATAAAACAACGCAGAGCGGCCATAAATCAGCCCGCCGCCACGCATCAAAATGTCTATTTCTTCATCAGAACCAACATACCCCCGTTTATGCAGTTCCAGTTTTAACCGCCTCCGGGTTCCACCCTCCGTACAGTTATTGACAGAACTCCAAGGGTGATTAAGGTCAAGGTCAAAAGCAGCCTCCGCTACCGCTTCGGCCAACTTCGCAACCTTCTGCCACTTCACCAGGCGCGTACAAATCTCAGAATCTGGCACATGAGGGGAATAGATACCCTGAACGCGCTGCACGTCCTCCGCATATTCATTACCCTGTTTCGTTATCTCATAGGCCAGTCGAACGGTCAGATCCTTACGCGCAACAAACGCCCCGCCCTGGCATTCGGTGTATGCGCGCCAGTCACCTACGTCAGCAGCAAAACGTACGTTATCCATATCTTCCGTAGGTAGAATCTGTTCTTCCCCCGGCAGGCGGCGCAGTTCACGCCAGACCGTGACCGGCGCACCACCAATCTGCTGAAACTGGCGAATGCGCCAGCGGGATGCCCAGGCCGAAACCGCTTTGGCCATATCGCGCAGGTTCTCCCCGGTTTCATCGTCCGTTTCACCGTCCAGGGAAAAACCATCAATATTTTTCGAAATGTATTTGGCGATATAGCCGGTTGCCGACCCCTTTTCCGGATCGATCGGCTCAACGTGAAAACGCGCCTTAAGCGCGTGGGGTGTCTGTAACTCTTCTGAATCGGTGATTCTTGCGTGATAACAAAGAATATCGCGCACCACATCAACATCCTGCGGACGCATAAAAAGAAGCATGTGCCAGTGTGGTGTGCCGTCATGGTGTGGCTCTACAACACGGAAGCCAAAGACATGAATACCGGCGCGAGAGATCGCCGCGCGGGCCTTCGCCCAGACGCCACATAAATAGCGCTGGGTGTCCTGCGGGTTGCAGCCGTTCCACTGCGACACAAAACCGCCCTTGCTATGTACCGCATGGAAGCGTGAAGGCGCAGTGATGGTGTAGAACTCCCCCGCCAGCCCCTCTTCATTTGCGATATCTTCAAACCCGCGCATACGCACCATTAGTTCACAGCGGCGGATCGCAGGATTGGCCACGCTGCCATGAACCATATCAGCCAACGACACCCGATCGCCCAGGTCATTAATCAGGTCGAATTTCCTGAAAAACTCCGCATTACGCTTTTTCTGCTCTGTCCACTCGCCCAGGGTGCTACGGGAAACATACGCACTGGCCGCTTTCTGCACCTGGCCAACGGCGATCGCGAAATGCTCGCGCTGCACATCACGTGCGCGTTTCAGGCGTAACCGCCACCATTCAGGGGCAATCATGCGCAAAATGCCAGATTCAGCTTTTGGCTGATCCAGCTGGCCTTTGGCCTCAAACTCTTTCCAGTACGGTGGCTGATTGTTCAGCATCAGAGAGCATTCGCCAAGATTGCGGTATGCCTCCAGGGTGCGGTGATACAGCTCCAGTTCATCATCCGTGCCGGACGGCAGCTGATCAGCAAAGTCATACAGACATTCCGCCATCCAGCGCGACACCTGATCGGCCAGCTTTTTCAGATCGGTACGGTCAAGGGATGGTAAGCGCCCCAGCGCCTTACTGAATGGAAGATCTGAAACGTCAGCGGCCAGCTTGTAGCGCGCGGCCACTTTGCGCAGGCGTGGCAATACGTTCCCGCCGATAGTCTTGCGCAGGAACGTATTGCCACGACGGCGCCCATCACGGCCAGCCAGCAGCTTTTCGTAACGGCTACCAAAATACCCGGCTAACCAGTCGGGTATCTCGTGAAGGTATTGTGAGCGCCAGGCGTAATCCTGCGGGTTTTTAGCCCACAGGCGGCGCTCTGTGATTGTTGCACCTGCAGGCGTACCCGGCGCGAACGTGTCACGCCGCCAGCTATCGACGGCATGACATTGTTCATTAATGGCCAGCGTCATGCTGCACCCTGTATGGCAGGCGATTTAAGGATCAGCTCAGCGGCAATTTTCTGGCTATCAGCTGCAGCACCAACGCTTCGCGGGGCATTAATACGAATAGCCTGGAAGCCAGCATAAAGACAGCGGACGGTTTCAAGGTCGCTGTTTGACGCAACGACACTAATCCCTGCAGCAGACAAACGGCGCAACTTCCGCGACAAACGCCCCTGATCCATATGCGAGAAACCCCGCTCGTGATAGGCAGTGAAGTTCCCTGACTCAGTCAGATAAGGCGGATCGCAATAAACCACGTCGTACCCATCCCGAACCATATCAAGGGTTTCGGAATAGCTGGCACATACAAACGTGGCGCGCTTAGCCTTTTCGGCAAACGCTTTAATCTCAGCCTCCGGGAAATATGGTTGCTTGTATTTGCCGTAAGGAACATTGAAACGGCCGGATTTGTTATATCGGCACAGACCGTTAAAGCCGTGGCGGTTCAGATAAAGAAACAGCGCCGGGCGCCACTCTGGATCGTCGTTATGGTTGAAAGAATCGCGGTTGTCGTAATAGCCTTGCTCGCTGTTATATTTCTCAAACAGAAGCGCGGCACGGTCAATTAGATCAAACGTATTAGTGGCCGCTTCACGGTAAAAACCAATTAAATCCGGGTTAACGTCTGCAATCAGATATTCGTCATACTCCGTATTCATCATTACAGAGCAGGAACCGGCGAACGGCTCCACCAGGCGCTTACCTTCCGGCAGGTGTGGCAACAACTGCGGCATCAGGCGGGCTTTGCTGCCTACCCATTTAAGAGGCGTTTTAACGGTCATTTTCGCCCCCGTTGATTTCAGCTTTATATTCCAAAACACATGCAACACGGTGAGCGACCATCTGGTCATCACTTTTATATAACCGGCCACACGTCAATCCGCGGGAATGCCCTTCGTCATAGCCCCTTTTGAAATGCTCGACTACCTCCACCTTTTCACTATTCTCTGCAGTTCTACGTTCCTGTAGTTCAATCAGACCAGCCAGAGTTCGCTTCATATTTCCGTGGGCTTTAAGCCCCCAGATCAGGTGATTGAGATCATCATCAGTCAGGCGTTCACTCAGTTCCATGCCGCGCCCCCTTTGCTGCTGATAGCTACCGCCTCTTCGCGGATCAGTTCAATAATTTCGGCGGCACTCAAACCTTCAACGGCGGCATGCGTGGCCAGCTTATCCAGGCGGGTAGAAAAGAAATCAGCAGCGGCAGTTCTGCCGTCATGAACAGCGATTTTCAGCATCTCCTGGAAGTTAGCCGCGGGAGTAGAAACGGTAATATCTCTGCGAATCTGGGCCATATCAGTTTCCTTAAGGCAAAAGAATCCCCGGCCACCAAAGCGATGGCCAAAAATTCAGGTAGTTAATTAGTGAAGAAAGGCGGTATTAGTGACGGCGGTATAGTTCGGCGCCGGTATTCGGTGCAACTCAAACGTATGGCGCCACCACTCCTGGATCAGCGCCTTAATTTCTCCCGCCCCCAGCGCGCCAGCTGTATAGAAAATCGCGCGGATTCCTGCGATGGCTTCAATCTGCGATTCCTTGCTTTCGGCCTCGCGGTATGCGCAGCACCAGAAAGCAGCATTGATCGCAAGCCAATGGCGCTGGTTCGTTAAATGTTCGGTATCGTTAAAAAAGAAAGAATGCAGGCCAATACGGCTACCTTTAACAATGCTTTTGGCCACAAAGGCCATCGCGTAATTATGTGGTACACCCCAGGCAACCAGTTCCTGCCCTAACGCTTTACTATCAACGGAAATAACGGTCATTCCTGAACTCCCTACTGTTTTGCCAGCATTGTTAATACTGCATTCGGTGCAACAACCATCTGCACCTCGCCGTTATGGATTGGATTGCACTTCTGGCGCGGCTCCGACCGTGCAGCTGTGCGGCGGGAAAAGTCGCTATCACGCAACGAACCGAAACCCTCAAAAGTAACGCGAGCGTGGGAAATCCCCTGGCGCAGCTGAATCATCGCCCGATAGTCGAGGCGCTCGAACAGCTCCCGCCAGCTGCAGCGGCTTAATGCTGCTTTGAACACATCCGATCCGGAATTAACGCCAGCAGCGTGAAGCACTACGCCGCGCCATTCCGGTGTTAACTTGTCCCACCAATCCGCCGCTGCGCTGCTGTTACTGAAATGCTTACGGCGAATGCGCGCCAGCTGCGCCAGGTTCTTTTCCTGCTGTGTCTGGTTAACGGCCATTGCGCCCCCTTGCCAGAATCGCGGCGATGGATGAAACAAAACGCAAGAAGCTGCCTGTTTTCTGCGGCTGGTAAGCATTGACGTTGAATTTGTAGGAGTGGCCAGGATTCCAGCGCTGTCCGTTCGGCAGCTCCAGCCAGCCAGTGGAACCACTGGCCAACTGTGGCGGCGGTGACTGGCGTTTGAGGTAAGTAACAAACGGTTTAATGTTCATAGCGATCCCTCACATCAGGCCAGTAGCGCCGCTTGTCACAACATCGACAGCAGCGGCCAGAACCGGCGCGGATTGGAAACGGCTTTCGACGGCATACGCCAGCACGGAAAGGCTGCGGATAGCGTCACGGGCACGATCAAGGATTTGGTTTTTACGGTCAGCGGTCATGCGTTCTTCTGATACCGCTTGCCCAGCAATCGCGCCAACGTTGGCGGTAGCTGCCAGCGCGCAGTACTGCATATTTTCGCCAGTGGCGTTATTTACCGGCACAGACGGCAGGCAATTGATTTGGCTCAGCAGCCCATCAAGCAAACGCGCATCTTCGGTGTAATCGGTAATGGCCAGCAGCTCGTCACAGGTAAGGCGATGCGGCTGCAGCGGGTTCAGCTTATTGCGTAGCATCTGCGGACGCATGCCAACTGCAGCGGCGACATCCTCCAGATTGTGCTCCAGCGCGAACACTCGGCAAGCGGCATCAAAATGCGCATGTTTAGAAGTCAGGTAATCAAACATAGTCCCGTCCTCAAAAAAATAATATTGTTAATGAGTTAAGAAACTCGCGGCCCCTGGTCTGCAGTCCATGCCAGCCAATCGACATAAACAAGCTCGCCGCGTTTGGCTTTTGGTTTAATTTTCAGACGGCCATTTTGATACCAGTAGCGGGCACGACGCAGGGGTACGCCGGAACGTTCACAAAAGGTGTTTAAATCTACCCAACGGTTTTCGCTATGTGTTGAAACGGTGGTGGTCATAAGGCAAAATCCTCAAACTATGGCTGTTAGTCAGTGTCAATGTTTGGCAGCCAGTGTGAATAGATGTAAGGTTTTAGTGTTCACGAGGATAGTATGAACACTAAAATGAAATGTCAACGAAAAATGACAACTTTAGGTGTTCATTATGAATTTAGAGACGGGTGCACGTGAGGCTATCGAACGTATATGTGAGGTTTACGGATTCACATCGCGTAACCAGTTAGCCAAACATATTGGAATCACTAACAGTTCGCTAGGTAACAGGATCATGCGGGATAACTTCCCTGCAGACATTGCAATCAGATGTGCTCTCGAAACAGGGGCTGCATTGCATTGGCTTGTTACAGGCGATGGTCCGAAATTCGATCACACCTCCAGTGATACCGTCAGAATTCCTTCATATAAATTTGAAGGTACAAAATTGGTGAAAACGGCATCATTCTTATTCGATAAGGCAATGCTTCCCGACCTCGTAGGCAACCCAGAAATCATAACTGAAGGAAACGCCAAATATCTGGTTGATAGGGCAGACTATTCTGCTGCCGATGGAAAATATCTGATCGAATACTCTGAAACCCAAAGTATTAAAGAACTAACACTACTACCGGGTAATAAGTTGCGCATCGATTGGGGAAAATACCCGCTCGATTGTGAAATTGGCGCCGTAAAAATAATTGGCAAAGTCATTATGACAATGGTGGTTAACGCTTAATGGCGGTTCGTAAAATAGACTCTGGCGAATGGCTATGCGACTTACGGCCTACTGGTGTCAAGGGAAAACGCATTCGCAAAAAATTCGCCACTAAAGGTGAAGCGCTGGCATATGAAAAATACATTGCCAGTGAAATGGAAGAAAAGCCGTGGTTAGGCGAAAAGCAAGATAATCGTCGTCTGTCAGAATTGATTGAGCTGTGGCATGACCTTTATGGCCGCACGCTGTCAGATGCTGATCGCATGATGTCGAAGTTGAAAGGTATATGTGCAGGAATGGGTGATCCCATCGCGGCACAAATTACAGCTGCAGATTTTAGCAAATATCGTGAAGGTAGGCTAAAAGGTGAAATTCCCGATGTTAATGGCCGATTAATGCCGATACAGCCGCAGACGGTAAATCATGAGCAGCGCAACCTCTCGGCAGTATTTGGTACGCTAAAAAAACTGGGGCACTGGTCATTACCTAACCCACTGGCAGGTATTCCAACATTCAAAGTCGATGAAAAAATGGTTTCTTTTTTATACCCAGAAGAAATCAAAAGCCTACTGCAATACTTATCAGAATCAAGCAGTACTAGCGTACTTCTAATCGCCAAAATTTGCCTTGCGACAGGAGCAAGATGGAGTGAGGCCGAAAATTTAGAAGGTGCGCAGGTAACGCCGTACCGGATAACCTACAAGAACACCAAAAACGGAAGAGTCAGATCAGTTCCTATCTCAAAAGAACTGTATGACAAAATACCGAAAAAACGTGGGCGTTTGTTCACTCCGTGCCGCAAGACATTTGAACGAGTAGTGACTAAAGCGGGCATTGAGTTGCCAGACGGGCAATGCACGCACGTACTACGACACACGTTTGCCAGCCACTTTATGATGAATGGCGGAAACATCCTTGTGCTCAAAGAAATACTTGGGCACTCAGATATAAAAATGACAATGATTTATGCACACTTTGCACCTACACATCTTGAAGATGCAGTGAGTAAAAATCCGTTAGCAATGCTTAACTTTCAATAACAGGCCAGTTCAAATGGATATAAAATACAGCGCCACTATTTTAATAG